>NZ_JBMBTE010000078.1:0-24726 GCF_048897285.1 Rhodococcus sp. O3 | reverse complement strand
CCGCCACGTCGGCGGTGTGGCCGGCGCGGTCGTGGGGATCAGGCCGAGCAGCAGGGTGGTGCCGGAGTCGAGGAGCTCGCCGATGCCGTCGAGGTCGGCGGCCGACACCTGAGCGACATCCAGCGCGACCGCGTCCGCGGCGCTCGCCCGCAGCAGCCCGGTCGGCACGGTCCCGCCACAACAGTGCACGGCGACCGACCGCCGCGTCGCCTCGATCGTCGTGTCCAGCACGTGCTGGGTCTCCGGTTCGGGCATCGCGGCGACGGATTCGAGAATCGTTCTGCCCGTGAGGGTTCCGGCGAGTACGTCCGGCAGCGCCGGTTCGTCGAGCTGGACGACGACCGCGGCTCCGGTCCGCCGGGTGACCTCGGCGGCGTGCCGGGACAGCCCCTCCCCAAGCGATTCGGAAAGGTCGCGTACCGCACCGGGATCGGTGAGGACGCGTCGTCCGGTGGCGAGTTCGGTGTGCGCGGCGAGCGTCAGCGGACCGGCCGACTGCACCTTCACGGTGTGGCCGGGGCCGAGACCCGCGTTCTCCCACGCCTCTTCGAATGCGTCGAGATCCTGGTTCAGCAGATCCTCGGCGCGGGCGGCGATCGCGCTGCGACGACCGGTGAGCCGGTAGCCGGTGGTGGTGCTGTCGAGGTGCAGATCCACCAGCAGCGCGCTCGTCCGGCCGATCATGTCCGCCCCGAGTCCGCGGGCGGGCAGTTCGACCAGGTGCGGGAGCGCGGCGAGTTCACCCAGGATCACCGCGGCGGATTCACGCGCGTCGACGCCGGGCCACGATCCGATTCCGGTCCCGATGCCCGCCCAGCTTCCGGAACCTTCCGGGGCCGTGGTCACCGGTCGCCGGCCGCGGCGGCGATGGTGCCGCTGCCCACGACGATGTCCCCGGCCGGATCCGGCCGGTAGAGCACGGCGGCCTGACCTGCGGCGACGCCCGTGAGCGGCTCGCGCAGCGTGATCTCGATGCCGGTACCGACCGCCTCGGCGACTGCGGGGGCGATCCCTCCGTGGGCGCGGACCTGCACGACGCACTCGATCGGACCCTCCGGGGCGACACCCGAGGTCCACACCGCGCGTGCGGCGGTGATCGAGCGCACCTGCAGGTGCTCGGCCGATCCCACCTTCACGGTGCCGCTGTCGGGGTCGATCTCGGTCACGTAGCGGGGACGGCCGTCCGGTCCGGGTCCGGCGATGCCGAGTCCCTTGCGCTGACCGATCGTGAATCCGTGGACGCCTTCGTGTTCGGCGAGCACCGCGCCGGAGTCCGCGTCGACGACCTTGCCGGGCCGCACGCCGATGCGGGCACCGAGGAACGCGCGGGTGTCACCCGAGGGGATGAAGCAGATGTCGTGGCTGTCCGGCTTGTTCGCGACGGCCAGTCCACGCTCGGCGGCCTCGGCCCGGATCAGTTCCTTGGGGGTGTCCCCGACCGGGAACATCGCCCGCGAGAGCTGCTCGGCGGTGAGCACGGCGAGCACGTACGACTGGTCCTTGTCGGCGTCGACGGCACGGCGCAGCACCCCGTCGTTCAGCTGGGCGTAGTGGCCGGTGGCGACGGCGTCGAAGCCGAGCGCGACCGCCCGGTCCGCGAGCGCCGAGAACTTGATCTTCTCGTTGCACCGCAGGCACGGGTTCGGGGTCTGTCCCGCCGCGTACGACGCGACGAAGTCGTCGATCACGTCTTCCTTGAAGCGATCGGCGAAATCCCAGACGTAGAAGGGGATTCCGAGCACGTCGGCGGCACGCCGGGCGTCACCGGCGTCCTCCTTCGAGCAGCAGCCGCGCGAACCCGTGCGCAGCGTGCCCGGCGCCGTCGACAGCGCCAGGTGCACACCCACGACCTCGTGTCCGGCATCGACGGCGCGGGCCGCGGCCACCGCCGAGTCCACACCGCCGCTCATCGCCGCGAGAATCCTCATCGTCCGTCACCTCCACGACCGGCAGCGCTCGCCAATCCGGCGGCGCGTGCCCGTTCCACCACCTGCGGCAGAGCCGCGATCACCGCGTCCACGTCGGCACGAGTCGAGGTGTGCCCCAACGAGAATCGCAACGATCCGCGTGCGATGCGCGGATCGGCTCCCATCGCGATCAGCACGTGGCTGGCCCGGGCGACACCGGCCGTGCAGGCCGAACCGGTCGAGCACTCGATCCCCGCCGCATCCAGCAGCATCAACAGCGAATCCCCTTCACAGCCTGGGAAAGTGAAGTGCACATTGCCGGGCAGACGGTTCGCGCCGCGCGGTCCGTTGAGGATCGCTTCGGGGATCACGTCCTCGATTCCGGCGACGAGCGCATCACGCAGCCCAACGAGTCGGGCAGTGGTCGCGTCGAGGTCGGTGATCGCCGCGTGCAGCGCCGCGGCCATGCCGGCGATCGAGGCGGTGTCCTGCGTACCCGAGCGGATGTCGCGTTCGTGCCCGCCGCCGTGGGCCAGCGGCACGCACGGCACCTGGCGGCCCAGCAGCAGCGCACCGGTGCCCTGCGGGCCCCCGAACTTGTGCGCCGCGACCGTCATGGCGGACAGGCCGCTCGCCGTGAAATCGACGGGCAGGTGCGCCACGGCCTGCACCGCGTCGCTGTGCATCGGCACGTCGAACTCGGCGGCGACCGCGGCGAGTTCGGGGATCGGCATCACGGTGCCGACCTCGTTGTTGGCCCACATGACCGTCACCAGCGCGGTGTCGTCGGCGTGCTCGGACAGTGCGGCCCGCAGCGTCTGGGGATCGACGCGACCGTCCGCGTCGACCGGCAGCCACGTCACCTCGGCGTTCTCGTGTTCGACGAGCCACTCGACCGCGTCGAGCACCGCATGGTGTTCGACCGCGCTCGCGATCACCCGGTTCCGGCGCGGGTCCTGCGCCCGGCGGCCCCAGAAGATGCCCTTGACCGCGAGGTTGTCGCCCTCGGTGCCGCCGGAGACGAACAGCACCTCGGACGGGCGGGCCCCGAGATCGGCGGCGATGGACTCGCGGGCCTCCTCGATGCGGCGGCGCGCGGCGCGGCCGGAACCGTGCAGCGACGAGGCGTTGCCGACCGTCGCGAAGATCTGCGTCATCGCCTCGATCGCCGCAGGCAGCATCGGAGTGGTCGCGGCGTGGTCGAGATAGACGGTCTTCGGGGAGCCGGATGTGCCGGCAGTGGGCGAGGTCATGACCGGTCCAGGATAGCGGGTGCCGGGTCGAGCCTCGTCCGCTCGCTAGCCCGCGACCGCGACCGTGACCGGTATCGCACTCGGCTCGTCGCGCACTGCGCGTTCGCACCGCGCCGCCAGGGTGCGACGGTCGGTGCCGGGAGGTTGGAGCGGGGTGAGCACGACGTCGGCCACGGTGCCCCGGTGCCGCAGCATCCGACGGATCGCCGCGCCGATCGTGTCGTCGCCGACGAACGCGGGAGCGGTCCCGACGGCGCCGGCATCGTCGAGATAACGCAATCGCACCGGCTGGACGGGACATCCGGCATCGACGGCGGCCTGGAACAGCGCGGCCCGGAAGCGCCCGTGTGCCCGCCCACACCACGTGGTGCCCTCCGGAAACACCGTGATCCGGTCACCGGCCTGCAGGCGGGTGCGGATCCGGGCGACGACCTCCGGCAGTTCCCGCAGGTTCTCGCGCTCGATGGGGACGACCCGCATGCGCCGCGCGAGCGTCCCGAGCGTGCCCCAGCCGAGCAGGTCTGCGCGGGCGACGAATCCGGACGGTGCGATCGCGGTCAGCACGAGGATGTCGGTCCAGGACACGTGCGGAGCGACGACGAGGACGCCCCTCACGGACCGCGTGTCGGCGTCGTTGCGCAGGTCGGTGATCGTCAGCCGCACGCCCGCGCACCGCAGCAGCATCCGCGCGCAATCCCGCACCAGCGCGACCCGGGCGGCGGCCGGCAGCAGACGGCTCGCGGCGAGTACCGGCACCACGGCCAGCGCGACGAGTACGAGCAGCCAGCGCCCCACATATGTGAGAAGACTCACACAATCCGGGTCGCGCGGCAGGCAACTCGTGTCGCACGGACTGGAGGGCATCCAGGGGTGGGCCCGGACGCTCACGCCGGGACCACCGCCACGCGATCGGCCTGTTCCGCGGCACCACGCAGCCTCGACAGGTACCGCGCGTCCGCGTCGTGGAGGTTCAGCAGCGCCACGAAGTCGGCGACCCCGAAGTCCGGGTCGTGGGCGGGTTCACCGCAGATCCGGGCCCCCAGCCGCAGGTATCCGCGCAGCAACGGGGGCAGCACGGCGCGGACGGACCGATCGGTGACCGGCACGGGACGCAGCGGTCGCACCCGGTGCCCGGGCGCCGCGGCGTGCCGGGCGAGAAGGACGTCGCGGACCGCGAAGACGTTGGCGCCGGGAACCTCGCCGGGGTGGGTACGCATCGGAACCGACACGCACCCGAATACCCAGGTGTGGCCGGTGAGTTCCAGATATCGCAGGATGCCCGCCCACATCAGCGTGAGCACCGTCCCGGAACGGTGCGCCGGGTCGACGCAGGCGCGCCCCATCTCGACCGCGCCCAGTCCGTTCGGGTCCAGCGCTGTCAGGTCGAACTCGCCGGCGGTGTAGTAGCCCCCGGCGGCGCGAGCGGAGTCGGGCGGCAGCATGCGGTAGCAGCCGACGACGGTGTCGGTGTGGTGGTCGTGGACGAGCAGGTGGTCGCAGAACGCGTCGAACCGGTCCTCGTCCAGATCACCGGACCCGGCGGGCAGCCGGAATCCGGGTTCGGCGGCGAACACGCGCCGGCGCAGGCGTTGCGCGGCCTCGCGGTGGTCGGGATCTGTGGAGACGAACAGGGAGTAGCGCGGTCCGGACAGCACCGGCGCGGGCTGGCGACACCGACGGGCGAGCACCGACGTTGTGGTCATGGTGCAGGTGTATCGGGCCGGGGCGGCCGCCCGGCGGCACCGCGATGACCCCGGGATGCACCGGGGGTGAACACCTTCCGACGGGACCCCGGACACCCTGGATGTGCCGCAGCCCCGCTCCGGAATGCCGGAGCGGGGCTGCGAGCGAGCTACGAGGAGCTACAAGGATCAGCCCTTGTGCTTCTTGATCTCCTCGGTCAGCTGCGGCGCGACGTTGAACAGGTCGCCGACGACGCCGTAGTCCGCGATCTCGAAGATCGGGGCCTCTTCGTCCTTGTTGACCGCGACGATGGTCTTCGAGGTCTGCATGCCGGCGCGGTGCTGGATGGCACCGGAGATGCCGAGCGCGACGTACAGCTGCGGCGAGACCGTCTTGCCGGTCTGGCCGACCTGGAACTGGCCCGGGTAGTAGCCGGAGTCGACGGCGGCACGCGACGCACCGACGGCGGCACCGAGCGAGTCGGCGAGCTCCTCGACGACCGAGAACTTCTCGGCCGAACCGACACCGCGACCACCGGAGACGACGATCGACGCCTCGGTGAGCTCGGGGCGGTCACCGCCGACGACGGGCTCACGCGAGGTGATCTTGACGGCGGACTCTTCCTGAGCCGGAACCTCGACGGCGACGCGCTCGGCGGCACCGGCCTGCGGCTGCGCCTCGACGGCACCCGGACGGACGGAGATGACCGGGACCTCACCGTTGGCCTTGGCGTCGACGGTGAACGCGCCACCGAAGATGGAGTGGACGGCGGAGCCGTCGGCCTTGACCTCGATGACGTCGACGAGGAGACCGGAGCCGATGCGCGCGGCGAGGCGGCCCGACACCTCCTTGCCCTCGACGCTCGCGGCGGTGAGCACGGCGGCCGGGCCGGCGGACTCGACGAGCGAGGCCAGCACGTCGACCTTCGGGGTCACCAGGTAGCCGTCGATGTCGTCGGACTCGGCGGCGTAGACCTTGGCGGCGCCGGCCGCGGCAAGCGCGTCCTGCAGCTTGTCGGCGGTGCCGGCGGGGCCGGCGACGACCGCGGCGGGCTCACCCAGCGCACGCGCTGCGGTGATGAGCTCGATGCTGACCTTCTTCAGCGCGCCCTCGGCGTGCTCGACGAGCACGAGTACTTCTGCCATTGCTTCTTTCTCCCTTGGTAAGTCTGCTGTTTCGCGTGGGCGCGGATCAGATGATCTTCTGGGCGACGAGGTACGCAGCGATCTTGCTGCCGCCGTCACCCTCGTCGGTGACGCGCTCACCAGCGGTACGCGCGGGCTTGGGGGTGACACCGGTGACGGTGGAGCCGGCGTTGGCGACGCCGAAGATCTCGGGGTCGAGACCGATGTCGGCGAGCGTGAGGGTCTGAACTTCCTTCTTCTTCGCGGCCATGATGCCCTTGAAGGACGGGAAGCGCGGCTCGTTGATCTTCTCGGTGACCGAGACGATGGCCGGGAGGGATGCCTCGAGGCCGAAGACGCCCTCGTCGGTCTCGCGCTCGCCGGTGGCCTTGCCGTCGGCGATGGTGAGCTTGCGCAGGTGCGTCAGGTGGGGAAGACCGAGGTACTCGGCGATGATCGCCGGGACGGCGCCGACGCGGCCGTCGGTGGCCTCGTTGCCGGCGATGACGAGCTCGACACCCTCGATCTGACCGAGCGCGGCGGCCAGGGCGTACGCCGTCTGGATGGCGTCGGAGCCGTGGAGGGCCGGGTCGTTGAGGTGGATGGCCTTGTCGGCGCCCATGGACAGCGCCTTGCGGATCGCGTCGGTCGCCCGGTCGGGACCGGCGGTGAGCACGGTGACCTCGCCCCCGTCGCGCTCCTTGATGAGCAGGGCCTCTTCGACGGCCCGCTCGTTGATCTCGTCGAGCACGGCGTCCGCGGCCTCGCGGTCGAGGGTGTAGTCGCCGTCGGTGAGCTTGCGCTCGGACCACGTGTCGGGGACCTGCTTGATCAAAACGACGATGTTCGTCATGGGTCTACGTCGACCTCCTGTTGTATCGCTGCTTTAGGGATCGGGCGAGGCGCTGCCTGGACCGAGCACTCGTGTTTCGCACGGGGTGTGCGTTAGATTACCTCACGCTAAGTTACCCACCAGTAACTTGGCAAGAGATCCGGTTCACCATAACCACCCGAAGGGAACGAGAGGCCTGTGATGTGGACCACCCCGAACAGGGAGAACAGTGATGCGTCTAGTCTCTGGGCGGTGAGCGACTCCACCGTCCGCGCAGACGAAGCGCAGCAACTGCCCCTCACCGGCGAGCGAACCGTCCCCGGCATCGCCGAGGAGAACTACTGGTTCCGTCGGCACGAGGTGGTCTACCGCGACCTGCTCGCGCGCTGCACCGGACGAACCGTCCTCGAGGCCGGCTGCGGCGAGGGCTACGGCGCCGACATGATCGCCGACGTCGCCCGGCGCGTCATCGGACTCGACTACGACGAGAGCGCCGTCGCCCACGTGCGCGCCCGCTACCCGCGCGTGGACATCCGCCAGGGCAATCTCGCCGACCTGCCCCTCGACGACGAATCGGTCGACGTGGTCGTCAACTTCCAGGTCATCGAGCACCTGTGGGACCAGGCGCAGTTCCTGCGCGAGTGCCACCGCGTCCTCGTCCCCGGCGGCGAACTGCTGGTGAGCACCCCCAACCGGATCACCTTCTCCCCCGGCCGCGACACCCCGCTCAACCCGTTCCACACCCGCGAACTGAACGCCGCCGAACTGACCGAACTGCTCGTCGAGGCCGGTTTCCGCGTCGAACTGATGACCGGGGTGCACCACGGTCCGGCGCTGCGCGCCCTCGACGCGAAGCACGGCGGCTCGTTCATCGATGCGCAGATCGAACGCGCCCTGGCAGGCGAGCCGTGGCCTGCCGACCTGACCGCCGACGTCGCGGGCGTCGCCGTGGACGACTTCGTCCTCGATCCCGAAAACATCGACGCGAGCCTGGATCTGGTCGCGATCGCGGTGAAGGACCCCGCGCGGTGAGCACCCGCGAACCGGGCATGTTCGCCCTCGTGCTGCACTCGCACCTGCCGTGGCTCGCCAACCACGGGCGCTGGCCCGTCGGCGAGGAATGGCTCTACCAGTCCTGGGCCGCAACGTATCTGCCGGTCACCGACGTCCTGCACCGGCTCGCCGCCGAAGGCCGCACCCGGCTGCTCACCCTCGGCGTGACGCCCGTGCTCGCCGCCCAGCTGGACGATCCGCACTGCCTGACCGGCATGCACCACTGGATCGGCAACTGGCAGTTGCGCGCCCACGAAGCGGCCGGGATGGCCGAGCAGTCGTACCGCGACCTCGGCGCCCGCGAGCACCGTCTCGCTGCCGAGGCGCTCGACCAGTTCGAAACCCGTTGGCGCCACGGCGGTTCCGCGGTCATCCGGGGACTGATCGACGCCGACGCGATCGAACTGCTCGGCGGTCCGCTGGCGCATCCCTTCCAGCCACTGCTCGAACCGCGTCTGCGCGCGTTCTCGCTGTCCGAAGGTCTGTACGACGCGCAGGCCCGCTGGCAGCACACCCCCCGCGGGATCTGGGGACCCGAGTGCGCCTTCACCCCCGGGATGGAGACCGGCTACGCCGCCGCCGGCGTCGAGCACTTCATGGTCGACGGCCCCGCCCTGCGCGGCGACACCTCCCTCGGCCGCACCGTGTGGGACTCGGACGTCGTGGCGTTCGGCCGCGACCTGCAGGTCTCCTACCGTGTGTGGTCACCGAAGTCCGGCTACCCCGGACACGCCGCCTACCGGGACTTCCACACGTACTGCCACGACACCGGACTCAAGCCCGCCCGGGTCACCGGCCGCACCGTGCCGTCACACGAAAAGGCGCCCTACGACCCGGATCTCGCGTCCGCGACCGTCGACAAGCACGTCGCCGACTTCGTCGAGACCGTCCGCAAGCGACTGCGCAGCGAGTCGGCCCGGATCGGCCGGGACGCGCTCGTCGTCGCCGCGTTCGACACCGAACTGTTCGGGCACTGGTGGTACGAGGGCCCTCTGTTCCTGGAACGGCTGCTGAGGGCGCTGCCCGAGGCCGGTATCGAGGTCGGTACTCTCGCCGACGCCCGCGACCGCGGCTACGTCGGCACCCCAGTCGAACTCCCCGACTCGTCGTGGGGCTCCGGCAAGGACTGGCGGGTGTGGGCCGGCGAGCAGGTCCAGGACCTGGTGCAACTCAACGACGAGGTCGTCCGCACCACCCTCGACACCCTCGACAAGGACCGCGCTACCGCCGCGCCCGGTCTGCCCGCTCTGCGCAACCGGGTCCACGACCAGATGCTGCGCGAGGCGCTGATGGCGGTCTCGAGCGACTGGGCGTTCATGGTCAGCAAGGACACCGCCGCCGGATACGCCCGCGATCGCGCACACAAGCACGCGCACGCATTGCGCGAGATCGCCGACGCCGTCGCAGCCGGCCGCCACGACGCGGCCGCGCGCCTCGCCGACGGCTGGAACCGCGCCGACAACCTGTTCCCCGCACTCGACGCACGCCGACTGCCGAACGGAGAGCCGACATGAGAATTCTCATCGTCTCGTGGGAGTACCCGCCGGTCGTCGTCGGCGGACTCGGTCGCCACGTGCACCACCTGGCCACCGAACTCGCCGCGGCCGGTCACGAGGTCGTCGTCCTGTCCCGGCGTCCCACCGGCACCGACGCGTCCACCCACCCGACCGTCACGCACATCGCGGAGGGCGTCCTGGTGGTCGCGGTCGCCGAGGACCCGCCGCACTTCGACTTCGGCGAGGACATGCTCGGCTGGACCCTGGCGATGGGTCACGCGATGGTCCGCGCCGGCGTCGGCCTGAGCAAGGGCGGCATCGGCGACGGCTGGACGCCCGACGTCGTGCACGCACACGACTGGCTGGTCGCGCACCCGGCGATCGCGCTCGCCGAATACTTCGACGTGCCACTCGTGTCCACCCTGCACGCCACCGAGGCCGGGCGGCACAGCGGCTGGCTGTCCGGGAAGATGAACCGCCAGGTGCACTCCGTCGAGTGGTGGCTGGCGAACGAATCCGATTGGCTCATCACGTGTTCCGCCTCGATGCGCGACGAGGTCGCGGAGCTGTACGGCCCGGATCTGCCGTCGATCTCGGTGATCCGCAACGGCATCGACGTCACCACCTGGTCTTACCGCGACCGTGAACCCCGCACCGGTCCGGCGCGACTGTTGTTCGTCGGACGGCTCGAATACGAGAAGGGTGTGCAGGATGCGATCGCGGCGCTGCCGAAGATCCGGCGGTCGCATCCGGGGACGACACTCGTCGTCGCCGGTGAAGGCACCCAGTTCGAGTGGCTGCGCGAGCAGGCCCGCCTCCATCGCGTCGCCCGGTCGGTGACTTTCCTCGGCAACCTCGACCACACCGAACTGCTCGGCTGGCTGCACGGGGCCGACGCGATCGTGCTGCCGAGCCGCTACGAACCGTTCGGGATCATCGCGCTGGAGGCCGCGGCTGCCGGCACCCCGCTCGTCGCCTCCACCGCCGGGGGTCTCGGCGAGGCCGTCGTCGACGGTGTCACCGGGCTGTCGTTCCAGCCGGGCGACGTGGCCGGGCTCGTCTCGGCGGTGCGGGAACTGCTCGACGAACCCGACGCCACTCAGGAACGCGCCCGCGCGGCCCGCGCGCGGCTCACCGCCGACTTCGACTGGCGACAGGTCGCCGAGGAGACAGCCCAGGTGTACGCGGGCGCCAAGCGGCGGGTGCGCCATCCGCTGGCGCGTCCGAGCATCCCGCAACGTCCACTCCCCGATCGCGGATGACCACCGGCACGTCGACGATCGCCGCGCTCGATCCCGCCGACCCCGGGTTCCCCGCCGACGTCCGCGCGGTCACCGGGATCGTCAACGCGGTCTACGTGGTCGCGGAGGACGGCATGTGGCCGGCCGGTGCCACCCGCACCGACACCGACGAGGTCGCCGCGGCCGCCCGCCGCGGCGAGATGTTCGTCGCGCGCACGGCCGCCGGGATCGTCGGATCGATCCGGATCGTGCGGATCGACGAGTCGACGGCAGAGTTCGGAATGCTCGCCGCCGACTTCGCCGCGCGCGGGCTCGGTGTGGGACGCGCCCTCGTGCGGTTCGCCGAGGAACACTGCGCGGCAGCCGGTTTCCGCTACCTGCAGCTCGAGGTCATCCGGCCTCGGGACCAGGACATCGAGTCGAAACAATTTCTCGCCCAGTGGTATCCCCGCATGGGCTATGCGGTCGTCGGGACGGTGCCGGCGGAGGTGGGCCATCCCGAACTCGCCCCGCTGCTCGCGGTGCCGTGCGAGGTCGTCACCCATCGCAAGACCCTGACCGGGCCGCCGTCCGCGTAGGGGACGACAGACCGGCCAGGGCAGGCGCCGGCGACCGAGAGGCACTACGGTCGCGAACCGCTCCCCTTCAGGAAGGCGACCACATCGGCGAACTCGGCAGCCCGGATGTCGTGGCCGGTATTCGGATAGTGCAGCTCGACAGTGTCGAACCGCGACAGCCATGTGCGAGTCGCGTCGAGTCGGTCGCTCGTCAGAAAGTCGTCTCCGACCGGGTCGATCCCCCAGAACACGCGCGTGGGCGAGTCGGCCCGTCCGGGCGACACCGCGTTCTCGGGGGAGATACAACCGGACAACCCGATCACCGTGGTGTAGCGATCCGGGCGGCGCTCGAGCAACTGGAACGACAGGATGCACCCCGCAGAGAATCCCCCGACGGAGATGTCCCGGTCCGGCGTGTCGAGACCGTTGTCGTCGAGCCACTTCTCGACCGCCGCGGCACCGTCGCCGTAACTCACGCCCGGGACGGTCGCGGCGCCGGGCGTCACCGGAGTAGCCCAGGTGTACCCGTCCTCGTAGGCGAGCGGACCCCGGAAGCGGATCACGTCGTACTCCGGCGGGAGCTGGGGAATCCACGGAACGAAACGGCTTTCGTCGCCACCGCGGCCGTGGAACAGCAACACCAGGGGACGATCCGCGCTCTCACGGATCTCGTCCAGGGGACGAGACGGGAATGCCTCCGTGATGGTGACTTTCACCGATTCGGCCGACGTCGAGGTGTCAAGCGCCGACATGCCCACCCCCGAGGTTGAGCTTCGTGCCGAGACGCTCGCGCAGAGTTGCTCCCTTGACCTCGTCGGGATCCGGCAGCAATCCACGTTCCCGGAGGATCGGCATCACCCTCTCGGTGAGCAAATCGAAGCTGCTCGCGCCGTTGAGGACGAATCCGTCGGCCGCCTCGGTGGTGACCCATTCGGTGATCTCGTCGGCAACCTGTTCGGGCGTGCCGATGATCTGGAAGTGACCGAACGAGGTGGCATACCGGTACAGGAACTCACGAAGTGTCGTGAAGGTGCCGTTCTCGATCCAACCGCGGTAGATCAGTGCCCGGCTGGCACGGCGCTCGCTCCTGCGGATGGCCTCGGGAGTGGGGAACCTGTCGAGGGTCAGGGTGTCGTCGAGATCGAGACCCGTGAGATCGAGGTCGGGAATCTCGGAGAGCACGGCCTCGCGGGCCTGTTCGAGTTCGCCCTCGGTCAACGACGAGAAGTAGACGGCCTGCGCCTCCTCCGGCGTCTCCCCCATGTAGATCCGGACCCCGGGGACGATCTTCACATCGTCGGCGTGACGGCCATGGGCCTCCGCGAGTCGTTTCACCCGGGAGTAGAACGCGCGGCCCTGCTCGATGTCCGGGGACGCCACGAAGATCAGTTCGGCATTGCGGGCAGCGAAGTCGATACCGTCCTCGGACGCACCCGCCTGCACCAGCAGCGGAACACCTTGCGGTGAGGGCGCCATGTCGAGTGCCTGTTCGACGTCGAAGTACTTTCCGTGATGGTCGATGTCGACGATGCGGGAACCGTCGAGCTTCACCCGGTCGGCGTCGAGTGTCGTGACCGCGCCGTCCTTCCACGAGGTCCACAGAGCCGTGGTGACCCCGAGGAACTCCTGCGCACGCTCGTAGCGTTCCTTGACCGGCTTGACCGCGGCGCTGCCGAAATTGCTCTCACCGGTGAACGAGGTGACGATGTTCCAGCCCAAGCGACCGTTGCTGATCGTGTCGAGCGAGGTGAGTTGCCGGGCCAGCTGATAGGGCGCATTGAACTGGGTGGAGAAGGTACCGATCAGGCCGATGCGTTCGGTCACCGTGGCCAGTGCGGACAATTCCGCGAGGGGTTCGACGTAGCCGAGGCGGAACGGTCCGACGGTGTTCTTCTCGAGGGTGGCGCGGCTGATGCCCAGGAAGTCCGCCGAGAAGATGGCGTCGAACCCGGCTTCTTCGATCTCGCGGGCGAAGTCCAGGTACCAGTCGAGCTTGTACCCTTCCGGGCGAATTTGGTCTTTCCACTTGGGGTTTCGGTCGGCGAACTCGAAGGTGTCACCGACGACCAGGATGACGCGCTTGTCGGTGCCGGCGCTCGATCGTGACATGATTCGACTCCCTTCGGGCTCAGTAGGATGCGCGGACGACGGCTTCGGTGTCGGCTGCTGTAGCCGCCTCTTCGATCTGCGTCGTAAAACGGTCGTCGAAGAGCAGATCCGCGTCGATCGTGTTCTTCAGCAGACCGAAACCGTAGGCGTCGTCGACGATCCCCTGGGTGGTGGCGATCGCGGTCTCGTTCACCGGCCGGAGGATGCCCCGGTCGTACTCCCAGCTGAGCTTCGCCTGCTCGGGGCTGAGCCGCAGGCCGTCGACGATTGCAGCTTGAGCTTCGTCCGGATGCGAGGCGAACCAGGCGTGGTACTCGGCGAGCCGCTCGAGCAGATCGGCGATGGCGGCTTCCTTGGCGGGATCTTTCAGCGCCTTGCTGCTCGCGGTGTAGGTGAAGAACAGGTCGACACCGATCGACGAGGCCGTCGCGACCTTCTGGGCACCGCCCTCGAGTGCGGTCCCGGCACTGTTGACGTAGGTGGTTTGCAGGTCGGCGAGGTCGCTACCGAGTGCCAGAGCCTGGCTGGTGTAGTCCAGCGTCACCGGCTCGATCCCATCCGGGAACTCCCATCCCTTGTCGGTGACGGCCTTGGCCGTGATGAGCTGCAGCACGGAGCCCGGAACGTAGCCCCACCGCTTACCCTTCGCATCGTCGATCGTGGCGATGCCGCTGTCCTTGGCGCTGAGAACCATGAACGGGTCGAAGTTGGCGACGTCGCCGGGTTCGATCACGCCGACCACCGAGTATCCGGTGGACCCTTCCGACCACGCGGGTGTCGCTCCCGCCGCCGCCTGGGCCACCGACCATTCCGTGTATCCCTGCACGAAGTCGAGCTGGCCGGTCACCAGGGCCGACGAGATGTCGCCGGCGTTCTGGAACGACGCGAACTCCACCTTGTAGGGCGCGTCGTCGAGCACACCGGACGCGACGATGGCTGCCTCTGTGAGGTTGGAAGGCTGACCGAATCGCAATGTCACCGAGGACAGGTCACTCGGATCGCCTTCGGATGCGGACGGGGAGCTGCTGCATGCCGACAGCACGAGACCGGCAGCGACCACGGCAGCCGTGGCGGTGACGACGGACTGGAAACGACGTGAGATCTTCATGGTTCCTTCGGGTGATTCAGGGGAAACCGCGGTACGACGGACGTCCCGCGGTACGAGCACGCTCCGCGGTGGGGTCGGCGCAATCGGGATCAGTGCACCGAGTGATGCCCGGCAGGTACACCGAGGCGCTCGAGGAGGGTGTTGCGCACGGTGCCGAACAGGTCGGAGCTCCGGTCGCGGGGGCGGGGGGTGTCCAGTTCGGCGCTGAACCCGATGCGGCCCTGTTCCAGCACGACGACACGATCTGCCAGTGCGATCGCCTCGTCCACATCGTGGGTGATGAACAGGACACCGAAACGGTGTTCCCGCCAGATGTTCAGTACGAGGTCCTGCATCTTCAGACGGGTCAGCGCATCCAGGGCAGCGAACGGCTCGTCGAGGAGAAGCAGTTCCGGGGTTCGCACCAGTGCCCGCGCGAGTGCGACGCGCTGTGCCTCACCGCCGGAGAGAGACGACGGCCAGCTCCGTTCGAACGACGCCAGCCCCACCTCGGCCAGGGCAGCGGAGACCTCTGCCGGTGTCGCCGAGCATCCGAGGCGCACGTTTCCGGCGACCCGCCGGAACGGCAGAAGACGTGGCTCCTGGAATCCCACCGACACGTTCGACGGGGCGCGGACCTCGCCGGCGTCACTCGTCTCGAGTCCTGCCAGAATTCGCAGCAGGGTGGACTTTCCGGATCCGGAGGCACCCAGCAGCGCGACGAACTCACCGCGACCGATGGACAGGGAGACGTCGTGGAGAACGGTTCGATCTCCGAAATTTTTTTGCAGAGAACTTATTTCGACAAGATTTGTCGTATCCGGAGTGGTCATTACTTCTCGGCTCGCTTCCAGGGCATGGCCGCTCGTTCGATGCCCTTCATGACGAGGTCGACAAGGACCCCGAGCAGTGCGTAGATGATGATGCCGGTGATGATGAGGTCGATACGGACCGAATTCTGGGCGAGCCAGATGATGTAACCGACGCCGGCGTTGGCGTTGATCTGTTCGGCAACGATCAGTGCGAGCAGTGACACGCCCATCGAGTACCGGATCCCGACCAGGATCCCCGGCAGCGCCATCGGCATGATGATCTGGATCGAGCTCTGGAATCGATTGAGGCCGAATACTTTTCCCGCTTCGACGACCTTGCGATCCACATCGCGCACCGCGGAGAAGGTGTTGATGTACACCGGGAACAGGCACGCGATCGCGATCAGGGTGATCTTCGATTCCTCGCCGATGCCCACGGTGATCGTCAGGAGCGGCAGCAACGCGATGAAGGGCACCACACGCGCCACCTGCAGTGGTAGGTCGAAGAGATCCTCGAACAGCCGGGACAGTCCGTTGAGCACACCGAACACGAGCCCCAAGGCGCCGCCGATGAGCAGGCCGACCCCGGCGCGTGTCAACGACACCGGGAGCGCTTCCTGAATTGCGCCTGCGCTCCACAGTTCCCCGAATCCACGGACGACGTCCGCGGGTGCCGGGAAGGCGATGCCATCGCTCGAAGACTGCGTCGACCACAGCTGCCAACCCAGAACGAGGACCACCGGGACGAGGAGTTTGACCGGGCCGCGCCGAGCAAGGCGGAAGCTCGACGATTTCGATGACTTCGGAACAGGCAGCGGTGGTGAGACCACCCCCGGGGGCAGTGCGTTTCGTGGTGCATCGAGGACTGAAGCGTGGTCACTCACGGAAAGAATGTCTCCTGATTGCGCTGGCGGAGAACCGAATCGGACGACAGCCGGACCGCGGGGGAATCTGCGGTCGGTACTGCTTCCAGGTGCGGCGTCGAATGGACGGGTACGGCGACTACCGGGCGAGGTGACATCGCAGCGGCGAGACACAGCGACACACGTCCCGGGAACAGGACTTGTGTCGCCGAATCGTCTCGGCGGATGTCACGGCCACGGTTCTTCTACCCTTTTGTACTGGTCAGACCGCGGTAAACACGCGGTGATGGAACTCGTCGAAGTCTTGCAGACGGCAAGCGGCGCGATCAAGCCGGAGATCTTCGCGAGTCTAACTATTGCCTAGAGCAAATAGTTAGTGTATTCGGGGCATTTGTGGGATTTCATGGGCGTCGAATCCGGAAGACCAGCAGCGGTTTCAGGGACATTCGGCGTTCGGCCAGGGTCGATGCCGAAGTCACCCGAACCGTTCGGATCTACTCGGCCCTCAGGTCGGTGTCGGCGGGCTGCCGGTCCGCCCACGGCCGGGCCTGCTCGAGCTGCGCCGCCAGCGCGAGCAGCAGGCCTTCCCCACCGAGCGGCGCAACGAACTGCACCCCGAGCGGCAGACCGGCGGGCGTCATGTACAGCGGCACCGAGATCGCCGGGCGCCCGGTGATGTTCGCCAGCTGTGTGTAGGGGGTCCGGCCCAGGTTGTCGTCGACGATCGAGTCCAGGAGACCACCGAACCGCGCGAGACGGCCGAGCCGGCCCGCGACGATCAGCCGGCTCAGAATCCGGATCATCGGCGGCGTGGTCAACTCGCCGATGCGGATCGGCGGCGACGCCAGCGTCGGCGTGAGGAGCAGGTCGTAGCGTTCGTGGAAGGCCACGAGCTGCTGCGTGTAGCCGTTCCACCGCTGAAGGGCCGCAAGGTAATCCGGTGCCGACACGGACCGGCCGACGGCCGCGAGGACACGGGTGTCGAGTTCGAATCCGTCGGGGCCGCAATTGGTCCGGCGACGTGCATCGTCGACATCCTGCGCGAGCGAGGCGAACCACATCGTCAGGAAGTCCGTCGCGAGGCGCCGCTCGTCGATACCGGTCTCGGCGGGTTCGACGTGGTGCCCGAGCTCGTCGAGCAACGCGATCGCGTCGTCGACGGCCGCGACCGCTTCCCGGTCGACCGGGGTGCCGAGCGGCGAGGCGGTCGCGTAGCCGATGCGCAGCTGCCGCGGTGGCCGGCTCGCGATCGCGGCGTACGGCTCCTCGGCGCGGGCACCGAGGTACGGACCGGTCGGATCCGGACCGGCGACGACGTCGAGCATCGCCGCCGCATCCCGCACCGTGCGAGTGACGACCCCGTTGGACACCGCCCCGTGCAGCAGCTCTCCGACGGCCGGGCCGCTGGGCACCACACCGCGCCCCGGTTTGAGCCCGACGAGTCCGCAGCAGGCGGCAGGAATCCGGATCGACCCCCCGCCGTCGTTCGCCCCGGCGGCGGGAACCACCCCCGCCGCGACCGCGGCGGCCGAACCACCCGACGATCCGCCGGGCGTGTGCTCCGGGTTCCACGGATTGCGCGTCGGCCCGTTCGCCTCCGGCTCGGTGATGTTCTTCGCCCCGAACTCCGGGGTGTTCGTCTTCCCGAACACGACCAGCCCCGCGTCGAGCCAGCGGTCGACGACGAGCGCGTTGCGCGCGGCCGGGAGCGCCGCGAGGGCACGGCTACCGCTGCCGGTCGGTGTGCCCACCACGTCCTGCGCGAGGTCCTTCACCAGGAACGGAACCCCGGCGAACGGCCCGGTGAGCCGGCCCTTGGCGCGGGTGCGGGCCCGCTCGTCGAGCCGGTACACCACCGTGTTCAGGACCGGTTCGACCGCGTCCAGGCGCGCGATCGCCGTCTCGAGAAGCTCCTCGGCGCCGACCTGACCGGTGGCGACGAGTTCGGCCAACCCCACCGCGTCGTAACGGCGGTACTCGCAGTAGTCCATCACGCAGCTCCCCTCATCCTCATCGACCGCCCCTCGTCGACGACGGATACCGGATCAGGCTCCGGCGTCCGCGCCTTCCGGCAGGTCGCCCGCCTTCTTGCGGGCGATGTCCTCGAGCGCCGCGATGTACTCGGCGCGCTGCGCCGCACCGGCCTCCCAGTCGGCCTTCCGGTTCTTCACGGCCTTGGCCGGGGATCCGACGGCGATGCTGTAGTCCGGGATGTCGCCCTTGACGACGGCGTGCGCACCGAGCACGCAGCCGCGGCCGACGCGGGTGCCGCGCAGCACGGTGACCTTCGCGGCGATCCAGGTGTCGGGTCCGATCCGCACCGGGCTCTTGACGATGCCCTGATCCTTGATCGGGTAGGTGACGTCCTCGGTGCGGTGGTCGAAGTCGCAGATGTAGCACCAGTCCGCGACGAGCGTCGACGCACCGATCTCGATGTCGAGGTAGGTGTTGACGACGTTGTCCTTGCCGAAGACGACCTTGTCGCCGATACGCAGCGATCCCTCGTGACAGCGGATGGCGTTGCCGTCACCGATGTGCACCCATCTGCCGATCTCGAGCCGGGACAGTTCCGGCGTCGAGTGGATCTCGACGTTCTTGCCGAGGAAGACCATGCCGCGCAGGATCACGTGCGGGTTCGCGAGCTTGAACTTCGCGAGTCGGTAGTACCGCACCAGGTACCAGGGTGTGTAGGCCTTGTTGGCCAGCACCCACCGCAGCGAGTCGACGGTCAGGAATTTCGCCTGGTCGGCGTCCCGGCGACGTGAACCACGCCACCTCGTGCGCAACGGTGCGCCCCACATGCTCGTCATAGCATGCCAGCCTACGGTCAGCCTCGTGAGGAAAGCACGGGGCCCGGCCCGATAGGCTGACCGACCGTATCCTTCGGGCCTGAGGAGAGATGTGTGATGCGGGGTGTCCTGCGGACTGCAGTGCTGACGACGACGGCAGCACTCGCGTTGAGCGGATGCGGAAGCGGGGACGAACCGATCGACATCTTCTCCGAAGGAGCGTGGCCGGGCCGCTATTCCGACGCCCGCAACAGCAGCACCGCGGTCGCGGACGGCCTCTCCGACGTGTCGGTCGCCTGGACCCGATCGGTCGGCGGCGCGGTCGGATCCCCGCCGTCGATCGCCGCCAACGGGCAGATCTTCGTCAGCGCCTCCACCGACGCCGGGTGCAATCTGTTCGCGTTCCAGATCGACACCGGCCGCAAACGCTGGTGTACGCGACTCGCGCCGGGCGTCGGCGTGGTCACGCCGGTTGCCGACACCGTCGCCAACGTCTACGTCGGCGAAGAAGGCGGTCTGTACTCGTTCAACGAGCACGGGCAGCGCCGCTGGCGTATCCCGGTGAGCGGCACACCGCGCAGCGCACAGTTCACCGGCGACGGAAACCTCTTGGTGGTCACGCACTTCGGTCAGGTCAACGTCGTCGACACGCAGACCGGCAAGCTCGTCGCCCCGATCTACGACATGGTGCCGATCCCGGGTGTGCAGGACGGCACGAACGTGCCCCGGCAGGCCCCCGACCACGGACTGGCCGCGTGCTTCGGCGGCTCCCCCGACTGCCCGGTCGCGACGACCCCCGCGGTGGACGTGGCCACGGACCGCATCTTCGCCACGCTGTGGCGCCCGGGAGCGGACCAGGCGGCACTGGTCGCGTTGCGCTACACCGGCGGTGACGACGCGCGCATCGCCGAGGAGTGGTCGCTGGCGGACCTTCCGGGCGGGGCGGTGACGAGCCCGGTGCTCTCCGCGGACGGTGCGACGGTGTACGTGCACGACGGCGACGGCACCCTGTGGGCGATCGACGCCGCAACGGGCTCGCCGCGCTGGAGCCACGATCCGGGCTACGTCACGTCGACGGGACCGGCGGTGACCGCCGACGGGACGATCCTGCTCGCCGGTGGCGGTGCGGACGGCCCGCTCGTGGCGCTGCGCGACGCCGGAGATCACCCCGAATCCCTGTGGGAACGCGACGACGTGCGTCAGCTCGGCGCACCGGCCGTCGCCGCGGACGGAGTGGGGTACACGGTGGTGCGGGTTCCGGACGGCCTCGCCGCGCTGATCTTCGACACCTCCGACGGCAGCACGCTGGATCAGGAATCCCTGCCCGGGGCATCCGGATTCGCGGTCGGAACCGCGATCGGCCCGGACGGTGAGCTACTGGCGACCACGCTGCTCGGGGACCTGTACACGCTGCGCTGACGGCAAAGCGCTGCGCTGGGGACGCCGAACGGCCACACCGCCGGGGCGCAGGCACCGATGGTGTGGCCGTCGGCCGGTCATCTCAGGATGCGAGGACCGTCAGCTCGATCCCGCTGCCCCGGCGGATCGTGTTGTAGATCGGACAGGTCGCGACGAACCGCTCGCACAGGATGTCCGCCGCGGCCTGATCCACCCCGCTCGTGGTGATCGTGACCCGGGTGAAGTCGTACCGGGTCGGATCCTCGCTGCCGCGGGCGTGCGAGGCCTCGACGCGGATCCCGGCGAGCGGCAGCTCCAGTTCCGTCGCGTTCGCCTCGAAGTTCGCCATCGCGCACGATGCGAGCGCCGACAGGAGCAGCTCCCCGGCCTGGATGGACTCTCCCGGGCCGAATCGCGAGTCGGTGACCAGATGGTTGGCGCGGGCGTCGAGCACGAACCGTCCGGGCACTCCGGCGATGGTGTGCCCGGAGACGGCGGCGACGTTCGGCGCGGGCGCGGTGCCGGCGCTCATTCGGCAGCGCTCGCGGGCTTGGGGATCCGGTTCTCCCATTCACGCGGGGCGGGTCGCTCGAGTCCGAGGTTCTCGCGCAGCGTGGATCCCTCGTATTCGGTCCGGAACAGGCCGCGCTTCTGCAGTTCGGGGACGACCTGCCGGGTGAAGTCCTCGAATCCACCGGGCTGGTAGGGAGCCTGCACCATGAAGCCGTCGCACGCGCCTCCGGTGAACCACTCCTCCAGGCCGTCCGCGACTTCCGTTGCGGTACCGATGAATCCGCCTTCGACGCGGCCACCGTACTGCTTGCCGAGCTCACGCAGCGTGAGCCCCTCGCGTTCGGTGATCTCGCGGACCTCGCGGTAGTGGCCCTCGACGCCGGGAACCTCGACGTCGGGCAGCCGCTCGTCGAGGGGGAACGTCGACAGGTCCACGTCCAGGTGGTAGGCGAGGGTGGAGAGCCCGCCCAGCGGCGGCACCAGCTCGAACAGCTCCTCGAAGGTCTGCTGCGCGATCGCGCTGGTGGCACCGATGACCGGGGCGATCGAGGGCAGGATCTTCACCTGACGGGGGTCGCGGCCGTGCGCGGCGGCCCGTTCCTTGATCTCGCGGTAGAAGTCCTGCGCCGACTCGAGCGACGCGTGGCTGCAGAAGATGACGTCGGACCAGCGGGCGGCAAAGTCCTTGCCCTTGGCGGAGGCGCCGGCCTGGATCACCACCGGGTATCCCTGCGGCGGCCGCGGCACGTTGAGCGGTCCCTGGACGGTGAACCACTCCCCCTTGTGGCCGATCGCGTGCACCTTTTCGGGGTCGGCGAACAACGGCGCCTCGGTGTCCAGGACGAGCGCGTCGTCCTCCCAGCTGTCCCAGAGCTTCGCCGCCACCTCGAGGAACTCGTCGGCGCGTTCGTAGCGCTTCTCGCGGGGGAACTGCTCGTCGAGGTTGAAGTTGCGCGCCTCGGATTCCTGGAACGAGGTCACCACGTTCCACGCCGCGCGGCCGGCGGTGAGGTGGTCCAGGCTCGCGAACGAGCGGGCCACGGTGAACGGCTGCGCGTACGTGGTGGACACCGTCGCAGCGAGACCGAGGTGCCGGGTCACGGCACCCATCGACGACAGCACGTGCAGCGGATCGAGACGCAACGAGCCGAGCGCGCCGTTGCGCAACTGGGTGTCGGTGCTCGACCCGAACCGGTCGGGCACCGAGAGGATGTCGGCGAAGAACGCGAGATCGAACCTGCCGTCCTCGAGGGTGCGGGCGATGTTCTGGTAGTACTCCGCGGACAACCACCCGGGGACCGAGGCCGGGTAGCGCCAGCCGCCGGGGCGGCCGGGGCCGGCGGTGATGAACGCGGCGAGATGCATCTGGGAATCGGACATGACGGTGCTGATACCTACTTCGAGAGTTCCTGGTCGATGACGGACTTGATCGAGTCGAATCGCGAATCCTGCAGCCACGACGTGACATCGACCTGCTCGGGGTAGATGCCGAGCCGGTGGAAGTTGTCGGCGAGATCCTGGGTGCCGGCGATCGCGTCGGCACCGACCGAGGTGAACTGTCCCGCACCGGAGTACGAGAGCCGCTTCGTCTCGACGAGGTCGCGGTACACCTCGGCTTCCATCGCGTTGCCGCCGAAACCGCCGAGCCGGGTGAACTCGTCGACGGCCGCGGCGGGGTTGGCCTCGATCCAGCGCTGTGCGTCGCGGACGTTGCGCACCAGCTTCGCCGCCACCTCGGGGTGGTTGTTCGCGAACGATTCGCTCGCGACGAAGAACGCGTAGTCGTAGGTCTTCACGTCGGGCAGGGTCGCGGCGTTGTGCTTGCGCTTGGCCAGCTCGGCCATCGGCTGCCACGTGATCCAGGCGTCCACCTTGCCCTGCGCGAACGCGGCCTCGGCGTCGGCGGCGGTGAGGTTGACGTACTCGATGTCGTCGAGCGTCAGGCCCGCGGTCTCGAGGTACTTGACCAGGCTGTACGTGCCGGTCGTGCCGCGATGGTCGGCGACCTTGCGGCCCTTCAGATCTGCGGCGGACCGGATGGTGGAGCCCTGCGGGACCAGGACGTCCACCTCGTTGCTCGGCAGCGGGTAGGCCACCAGCGGGACGATGGGAACGCCGCCGCCGATCGCGTAGATGACGGCGGTCGCGGTGGCGAAGGAGAAGTCGACGCTGCCGGACTTGATCGCCTCCATCACCGGGAGGGACGCCGGGAATCCGGTAGGCCATTCCACGGGCACGCCGAGGCCGGCGGCGACGTCGAACCCACCGAGGCTGTTGCGCAGCACGGTGCCCGGTTCGGCGTTGCCGTCGCCGATCAGCGCGTACCGGACCTGGGTGAGCGGGCCGTCTTCGTCTGCTGCGGCGTCGGTGCTGCACCCGGCGAGGGACAGGGCGGTCAGGCCGAGGACACCGGCGCCGGTGGCCTTGAGGAAGCCGCGTCGGCTCAGCGACGAAGAGGTCAGGGGTGACATAGCGGGGGTGAAACCTTCCTACGGGTGGAGCGGTGGATCGGTGGGCAGTGTCAGGAATGCAGGGCGCGGTCGGCCTCGAGGAGCCCGTCGAGGAACTCCTCCTTCCAGGCCGCGAGCCGGGCGTCGCCGCGGTGCCGGGGGCGGGCCTGGTCGATCCGGAGTTCACGGGTGATCCCGGATTCGGTGAGCAGCAGCACCCGGTCGGAGAGGATCAACGCTTCCTCGACGTCGTGGGTGACGAGCAGGACGGTGCGGGGCCGCTCGGCGAGCATGCGTTCGAGCAGCTGCTGCATCGTCACCCGGGTGATCGCGTCGAGAGCGCCGAACGGTTCGTCGAGGAGCAGCACGTCGGGGTGGTGCAGCAGGGCGCGGGCGAGTGCGACGCGCTGACGCTGGCCGCCGGACAGCTCGGACGGCCAGGCGTTCTCGCGGCCGGCGAGTCCGACCTCGCGAAGCAGCGCGGCTGCCTCGTCGCGTCGTCCCCGGGTGCCGAGCTGAACGTTGTCGAGGACGTTGCGCCAGGGCAGGAGCCGGTCTTCCTGGAACATCATGCGGGAGACGACTGGCCGATCGACGGTCGGCTCGACGCGCCCTTCGGTCGGCTGCTCGAGCCCGGCGAGGATCCGGAGCAGGGTGGACTTGCCGACGCCGCTGGGTCCGAGGAACGTCACGAACTCGCCCGGCGCGATCGACAGATCGATGTTGTTCAGGATGCGCTTGTCCTGGTAGCGGTGCCCGACGCCGAGCAGGTCGAGTCCGACGAGGTCGTCACGGGACATCAGCGGGTTCCCTTCCGGTAGTTGGGGTTCCAGCGGAGAACACGCGCCTCGACCAGCCGGATGAGCTGGTCGGCCAGGAGGCCGGCGAGCGCGTAGAGCACGATCGCGAGGACGATCCGGTCGTTGCGGAGCAGATCGCGGCCGTTCTGGGCGAGGAAGCCGATGCCCTCGCTGGTCGCGATGGTTTCGGCGATCACGAGCGTCAGCCAGGCCACGCCGAGCGCGTAGCGGATGCCGGTCAGGATCATCGGCATCGCACCCGGCACGATGACCTGCCGGATCAGCTCGCCGCGCCCGAGTCCGTACGAGCGGCCGAGCTGCACGAGCTTCGGGTCGACGGTGCGGATACCCGCGACGGTGTTGAGGTAGACGGGGAAGATGACGCCGAGGGTCACGAGCAGGACCTTCGGCAGCTCGCCGATGCCGAACGCCGCGATGAGCAGCGGGACCAAAGCGAGATGCGGCAGCGCACGCAGCATCTGCAGGGTCCGGTCGACGAGTCCTTCGGCGATGCGCGAGAGGCCGACGGCGAAGCCGAGGACGAGCCCGATACCGGCGCCGATGGTGAAGCCGATGACGATGCGCCGCACACTCACCAGCAGGTGCGTCTGCAGTTCTCCCGCGGCCCAGAGGTTCCGGGCAGTGTCGAGAACCTTGCTCGGGGGCGGCAGGATCGACGTGGAGATCAGTCCGGTCGACGAGGCCCACTGCCAGCCGAGCAGTACGAGAGCCGGGACGACCCACGGCAGCAGCGCGGTC
>NZ_JBMBTE010000077.1:0-24921 GCF_048897285.1 Rhodococcus sp. O3 | reverse complement strand
ACTGTCACGTAACACTCCCGTCATGGGCACCTTGTTTCCTTGTATTCGACACCGATTCCTAGAGTGAAACCATCAGTCGAATCCGAGGAGCCCCCATGACGCTGGAAGCCACCGACACGTCCGTGCTGCGCCTCCCGTCCACGAACGGCCGGTCCCCCGAGACCTCCGGATCCCCCACCCTGACCGAACTCGCCCGCGCGACCGGCACCCGCTTCATCCTCGCCGTCTTCACGACGCTCTCCGGAAAGCCCTGCGCCAAGCTCGTTCCCGTCGAATCCGTCGAGGAGCTCGAGACCGAGGGCGTCGGCTTCGCCGGATACGCCGCCGGCTCGATGGGCCAGGTTCCCAAGGATCCCGACCTCGTCGCCATCCCCGACGCGTCCTCCTTCACCCCGATCCCGTTCGTCCGCCCGGGCCTGGCCCTGGTGCACTGCGACCCGCACGTCGAGGGCAAGCCGTGGCCGTACGCACCGCGCGTGATCCTCAAGTCGGTGCTCGCACGAGCCGCCGAGTTGGGCCTCGAGGTCAACGTGGGTGCCGAGATCGAATACTTCCTCGTCAACAAGGACGAGAACGGGGCGCTGCGCACGGCCGACGCGCTCGACACCTCCCGTCAGCCCTGCTACGACGCCCGCGACGTGACCCGCATGTACGAGCATCTGACGTCGATCTCGGAGGCGATGAACACCCTCGGATGGGGCAACTACGCCAACGACCACGAGGACGGCAACGGCCAGTTCGAGCAGAACTTCCAGTACGCCGACGCGCTGACCACCGCCGACCGGGTGGTGACCCTGCGCTACCTGATCTCCGTGCTCGCCGAACAACGCGGCATGACCGCCACGTTCATGCCCAAGCCGTTCGCCGACCGCACGGGATCGGGCATGCACATGCACTTGTCCCTGTGGAGCGACGGAGCCTCGGCGTTCCCCGACGCATCCGACCCGCGCGGCCTGGGCCTGTCGAAGACCGCCTACTCCTTCATCGCCGGGATCCTCGAGCACGCCTGCGCCCTGCAGGGTGTCATCGCCCCGACGGTCAACTCCTACAAGCGCACCGGCGCGACCAGCACCTCCTCCGGCGCGACCTGGTCGCCGCGATATGCGACCTACGGCGGCAACGACCGCACGCACTACCTGCGCGTCCCCGACCACAACCGCGTCGAACTGCGCGGCGGTGACGGCTCCGCGAACCCGTATCTCGCGACAGCCGCAACCGTCGCCGCCGGCCTCGACGGCATCGAGCGCAACCTCGACCCGGGCACTCCGGGTGTCGGCGGCTCCACCGACACGCTGCCGATGACGCTCCTGCACGCAATGGACGCACTCGAGGCCGACCCGGTCGTCGCCGGCGCCCTCGACGCGGCCGGCGCGAAGGTCTCCGACTACTTCGCCTCCCTCAAGCGCGAGGAGTTCTTCCACTGGCACAACACCGTGACCCCGTGGGAGATCGACAGCTACCTGACCGCCTTCTGAAAACCCTTCGGCTTCTTCCGGATCCATCCAACAGACCATCGAACAGGAGAGACGACCATGTGCGGAATCGTCGGACTTCATCTGCGGGACGCCTCGCTCGAACCCCGGTTGGGCAGCCTGCTGACCGGCATGCTCGGGCAGATGGTGGACCGCGGACCGGATTCGGCGGGCGTCGCCGTCTACGGCAACCCGGCCTTCTCCCCCGCCGGCGAATCGTCGGTCTCGGTGCTCGATGCGCCCTCGGATCTCGCCGCGACGGTCGGCAACGCACTGGGCGTGACCGTCGGTGCGCTCGACCTCGCACCCACCACCGTGCTGCACGCCCCCGTCCCAGCGGCCCTGCTCGCCGACACTGTCCGCACCGTGGCCCCCACGGCGACCGTCATCGGCTTCGGTGACGACGTGACCGTGCTCAAGGGAACGGGTGACCCGCGCGTCCTCGCCGAGAACTTCGGTCTGCCGGCCGCGTCCGGCTGGCAGGGTGTGGGCCACACCCGCATGGCCACCGAATCCGCCGTCACCGCAGCGGGATCCCACCCCTTCGCCGTGGGTCCGGACCAGTGCCTCGTCCACAACGGATCGTTCTCCAACCACCTGTCGATCAAGCGCGAACTCGAGGACGAGGGCGTGGTGTTCGACAGCCGGAACGACACCGAGGTCGGCGCGCGCTTCGTCGCGAAGCACCTGGCGGAGGGTGCGGATCTCGAGAAGGCGCTGCGCCTGCTCGGCGAACGCTTCGACGGGTTCTACACCCTGCTCGTCTCCACCTCCGATTCCTTCGCCGTGGTCCGCGATCCGATCGCCTGCAAGCCCGCGATCGTCGCCGAATGCGACGCCTACGTCGCCATGGCCTCGGAATTCCGCGCTCTCGCAGGACTTCCCGGCATCGCCGACGCCCGCATCTTCGAACCCGAGCCGGACCGGGTCTACGTGTGGCAACGCTGACCGACTCAGTTACCCCCGACTCCGCCGTCCCGACCTCGCCCCCGGAGGCAACCATGACCACCGACACCCTGCTCCCCACCGCCACCTACGACCTGACGGTGACCACCACCCGCGAACTCAACGCCGCACTGCACGCGACGGAGGCCCCGGCCTCGATCGAGGTCGTGAACCCGCAGGGCGCCCACGCGCTCGCGTGCGGACTGAACCGTCCGATCGACGTCCGCATCGACGGCCACGTCGGCTACTACGCGGCCGGGATGAACCAGCACGCGAACGTGACCATCGACGGCAACGCCGGCGTCGGAGTCGCCGAGAACATGATGTCCGGCACCGTGCGCGTCACCGGCGACGCGTCGCAGTCCGCCGGCGCGACCGCCCACGGCGGCCTGCTGGTGATCGAAGGCAACGCCGCCGCCCGTTGCGGCATCTCGATGAAGGGCGTCGACATCGTCGTCGGCGGCGACATCGGGCACATGAGCGCCTTCATGGGACAGGCCGGTCGCCTCGTCGTCCTCGGCGATGCCGGTGAGGCCCTGGGTGATTCGCTGTACGAGGTGCGGATCTACGTGCGGGGCAGCGTCGCCTCGCTCGGAGCGGACTGCGTCAAGAAGGAGATGCGCCCCGAGCACATCGCCGAACTGCAGGAACTGCTCGACGCGGCCGGCTTCGATGCCGACCCGGCCGAATTCACCCGTTACGGCTCCGCCCGGCAGCTCTACCACTTCCACGTCGACAACGCCTCGGCGTACTGACAGCCCGACGTACTTTTGCCCCGCTCGACCCCGAGGAGACTTCCATGACCTTCCAGCCCGGACTGCGTGAGTCGGCCACCTTCGACCGCAACGTCATCCACGAGATCCAGCGCGCCGCCGCGACCGGCATCTACGACATCCGCGGCTGGGGTGCCAAGCGCAAGGTCCCCCACTTCGACGACCTGCTCTTCCTCGGCGCGTCGATGTCGCGTTACCCGCTCGAGGGTTACCGCGAGAAGTGCGAGACCGACGTCGTCCTCGGCGACCGCAACGCGAAATACCCCCTGCACCTGGATATTCCGGTGACCATCGCCGGCATGAGCTTCGGCGCCCTCTCCGGCCGCGCGAAGGAAGCTCTCGGACGTGGCGCCAGCGAGGTCGGCACGTCCACCACCACCGGCGACGGCGGCATGACCCCGGAGGAACGCGGACAGTCCAAGCACCTGGTCTACCAGTACCTGCCCTCGCGGTACGGAATGAACCCCGACGACCTGCGCAAGGCCGACGCGATCGAGGTCGTGCTCGGGCAGGGCGCCAAGCCCGGCGGCGGCGGCATGCTGCTCGGACAGAAGATCACCGAGCGGGTCGCGGGGATGCGTACCCTGCCGGTGGGTATCGATCAGCGCAGCGCGTGCCGGCACCCCGACTGGACCGGCCCGGACGACCTCGCGATCAAGATCCTCGAACTGCGGGAGATCACCGGCTGGGAGAAGCCGATCTACGTCAAGGTCGGCGCGACCCGCACCTACTACGACGTCAAGCTCGCCGTGAAGGCCGGCGCCGACGTCGTCGTGGTCGACGGCATGCAGGGCGGCACCGCCGCCACCCAGGACGTGTTCATCGAGCACGTCGGCATCCCGACCCTGGCCGCGCTCCCCCAGGCCGTGCAGGCCCTGCAGGAGATGGGTGTGCACCGCACCCCCGGTGGCGTGCAGCTGATCGTCTCCGGCGGCATCCGCTCGGGCGCCGACGTCGCCAAAGCGATGGCCCTCGGCGCCGACGCCGTCGCCATCGGCACGGCCGCCCTGATCGCCCTCGGCGACAACGATCCGAAGTACCAGGCCGAGTACGAGAAGCTGGGCTCGGCCGCCGGCTTCTACGACGACTTCCAGGACGGCAAGGACCCCGCCGGCATCACCACCCAGGATCCCGACCTGCAGGCCCGTTTCGATCCGGTCGAGGGTGGCCGTCGCCTCGCGAACTACCTGCGGGTGCTCACCATGGAGGCGCAGACCATCGCGCGGGCGTGCGGCAAGTCGCACCTGCGCAATCTCGAACCGCAGGATCTCGTCGCCGTCACGATGGAAGCCGCCGCCATGGCTCGGGTCCCCCTGGCCGGCACCGACTGGATCCCCGGCCGCAGCACCTTCTGACCCCGTGACGACGCCCGCAGCCCTGCTCGACGACATCCGGGACTGGCAGGCGCAGGCCGTCTGCCGGTCCCGGGACGTCGACTTCTTCGACGACACACCCGAGGCCGTCGCCCGCGCCAAGTCCGTCTGCGCCTCCTGCCCCGTGCTGGAACCGTGCCGCGACCACGCGGCACTGGCCGGGGAGACGCACGGGGTCTGGGGCGGGTTGACACCCACGGAACTGATTCGTCACCGGTGGCTCGCCCGCGCACGACACGAACGGGCCTGCCACAACCGATTTTCGAGAGGACACGACAGATGACCGCCTTCGACTCGCTCTGGGCATCGATCCTGGACGTCGGGAAGCATCCGACGACCGGGGGCTACCGCCGATTCGCTTGGAGCGACGCCGATCTCACCCTTCGGGAGTGGTTCCGCGGCTGCGCCGCCGAGCGCGGCATGGATGTCGAGGAGGACCGCAA
Source organism: Rhodococcus sp. O3 (assembly GCF_048897285.1). Classification (NCBI taxonomy): domain Bacteria; kingdom Bacillati; phylum Actinomycetota; class Actinomycetes; order Mycobacteriales; family Nocardiaceae; genus Rhodococcus; species Rhodococcus sp. O3. The sequence continues at coordinate 19,915 of NZ_JBMBTE010000077.1, read as the reverse complement.
CGGCAATCTCTGGGCCTGGTGGCTCCCCGAGGGCTGGGTGGGTGATCCGACCGGCGCATTCGTCACCGGCTCGCACCTGGACTCCGTGCCCGACGGTGGCGCGTTCGACGGGCCTCTCGGCGTGGTGTCCGCCTTCACCGCGGTGGACGTTGTCCGCGAACGCGGCATCGTCCCGACCGTCCCGATCGCGATCACCGCGTTCTCCGACGAGGAAGGAGCCCGCTTCGGCGTCGCGTGTGTCGGCAGTCAGCTCACCACCGGGGCGCTCGCTCCGCAGCGCGCGCTCGGTCTGCGAGATCGCGACGGAATCACCCTGGCCGAGGCCATGACCCGCGCCGGCCGGGTGCCCGAGCACATCGGCGCCGACCCGACCCTCGTCGATCGGGTCGGGGTGTACGTCGAACTGCACGTCGAACAGGGCCGGGCCCTCGATCTTGTGGACGCGCCGGTCGCGGTGGCGTCGTCGATCTGGCCGCACGGCCGCTGGCAGTTCACCTTCACCGGCGAGGCCAACCACGCCGGTGCCACTCGACTGGTGGACCGCCACGACCCGATGCTGGCGTACGCATCGTCGGTGCACAGTGCCCGGTCGTGTGCCGCGTCGGCCGGCGCGGTCGCCACCTTCGGCAAGATCGAGGTCTTGCCCAACGGCGCCAACGCGATCCCCTCGGAGATCAAGGCCTGGCTCGATGCTCGTGCGGCGGACGAGGAGACCCTGACGAAACTGGTAGCCGACATCGAGGCCGAGGCCCGCCGGCACTGCCTGCCCGACGAGATCGGACTCGACGTCTTCGCCGAATCCATCACCCCGATCGTCGAGTTCCCCGTCGGCCCCCGCGAACGGCTGCGGCGAGCGTTGTCCCACCTCAGCGACATCCCGGTGCTCCCGACCCAGGCAGGACACGACGCCGGCATCCTGTCCGAGAAGGTCCCCACCGCAATGCTGTTCGTGCGCAATCCCACCGGGGTGTCGCACTCCCCGCACGAGTTCGCCGAGCCCGACGACTGCAACATCGGGGCGCAGGCCCTGGCCGACATCATGGCCGACTGGACGGCGGGCAGCTAGATGGCGGTCCAGGTGGTCCGGGCCGGCGACCGACGCCGGGTGCCCTGGCGCAACGGCGCCGGGACGACCGAGGAGATCGCCACCGGCCCCTGCGGCGGTGACGGCCGGCCCCTGTGGCGCCTCAGCCTGGCGGATCTGGGGGCCGACCCGAGCGAGTTCTCCGCCTTCCCCGGCATCGACCGCATCTTCACCGTCATCGGTGAGCACGGCGTCGGCCTCGATACGGGACGCGGACCGGACTCGGTGGATCCGTGGCACCCACACCCGTTCGCCGGGGAGGATGCACCCCGCTGCGAACCGCAGGGGACCACCCGCGCGTTCAACGTCATGACCGATCGCGGGGGTGCCACCGCCACCGTCACGTACCTGTCGCTCGACACCGAGTTCGTCACCCGCCCCGACGGAATCACCGCCCTGTACGTGCGGTCGGGCACTGTCCACGCGGCCACCGAGTGCGCCGCGACCGGCGACTGCATCCTGATCCGCGACGAGGCGATCACGATGCGAGGCACCTCCGCCACCGGACTGCTGGTGCACATTCGTCCGACCGCCCCGTTCCTCCCGTAGAACCGATCTCTCCCCCTCGACATCGACTCCCCCACGGACCTCCCGATTCCGGAGGCCGTCCGAACAAAGGATCCTCAGGTGACGGACACGACCAAGTTCCTGATCGTCGGTGGCGGCCTCGAAGGCCTGGCCATCGCCTACTCCCTCGCCGACCGCGGCGAGACCGACGTCCTGGTGCTGGAACGGGACACCCTCTGCTCGGGCATGACCGGCAAGTCCAGCGGCGTCGTCCGGTGCCACTACGGCACGCCGTCCCTGGCGGCGATGTCCTGGTACGGCGTCGACATCTTCACCCGCGCGACCGAGATCTTCGGTGACGACATGGCCTTCCGCCAGTGCGGCTACGTCGTCGGGGTCGCGGAGAACAACGTCAAGCCGCTCGAGGCGAACATCGAGATGATGCAGGGCCTCGGCATCGCCACCGAACTCATCGCGCACGACAAGATGGCGGAGCTGTGGCCTGGCCTGAACCTCGACGACTTCGCGCTCTTCGCCTACGAACCGCTCGGCGGCCGGGGTGAGGCCTACATGGCCGGAATGGCGTTCGGGGCGACGGCACGTCGCATGGGCGTGAAGATCCGCCAGAGCACCCCGGTGGTGTCGCTGCTGCAGAACGCCGCCGGCCGGGTCTACGGCGTCACGCTCGCCGACGGGTCCGAGGTGCATGCCGAGCAGGTCATCGTCGCCGCGGGCCCCTGGACGCCGGCGCTCGTCGCCGGAGTAGGCGTCGACATCGACGTCAAGGCACAGCGCGCCCAGCTGGTCCTCGTCGATCAGGGCGTCCCGACCCCGGAGGTCCCCGTGCTGTCGGATCTGGCGGGCCTGCAGTACATCTGCCGCGAGCCGAACGGCGAACTGCTGGTCGGCAACTCCGATCATCAGGCACCGGAGTACATCGATCCCGACAAGTACGTCAATCGCGCCGACGACTCGACGATCGAGAAGAACATCATGAAGCTCGGCAACCGCCTGCCCGACATGCCGGATCCCCGGATCACCAGCTCGTACGTCGGCGCCTACGACGTCACCGAGGACTACAACCCCGTCATCGGCCCCGCGCCGGTGGAAGGCCTGTTCCTGGCGACCGGTTTCTCCGGGCACGGTTTCAAGATCTCCCCCGCCGTGGGCAAGCTGGTCGCCGACCTGCTCATCGACGGCAGGACCGACCTGCCGAACCTGAACCCGGACGATTTCCGATTCTCACGCTTCGAGGAGGGCGACCTGCTCCTGAGCCTCAACCCGTACGAAGGCGCCGGTGAGATGCGCTGATCTCGGCACCTCCGGCCGTCCCCGTGCCCTCCGCGGCTGCGATCGCAGCCGCGGAGGGCTTGCCCGTCACCGAATTGCCCACCGCGAGAGGGTGTCCACTACCGGTGAACAAACGCTACGCTGCTGACATGGCCAGCCCCGAGCGCCCCGTCCTCTACGACGATTCCGGACGCGAAGTCCCCCGCGGCACCCCCACGGGTGTGGACCTCGAGCGGGCGATAGCCCACCAGGTGCGGTCGTTGCGCCTGGCCAGCGGGCTGTCCGTCGGGGACATGGCCGCCAAGGTGGGGATCTCCAAGGCGATGCTCTCGAAGATCGAGAACGCGCAGACGTCGTGCAGCCTGTCGACCCTCGCCCGGCTCGCGGCCGGCCTCGACGTTCCCGTCACGTCCCTGTTCCGCGGTGCCGACACCCGCCGTGAGGCCGTGTTCACGAAGAACGGCAACGGCGCCGAGATCGTCGGCCGCGGTACGCGCGTCGGCCACCACTACGAGTTGCTCGGTGCACTGCGCGGACAGCACAAGCGGCTCGAACCGGTGCTCGTCACCCTCACCGACGCCAGCGACGTCTTCCCCCTCTTCCAGCATCCCGGCACCGAACTGCTGTACATGCTCGAGGGCGAGATGGTGTACGGCCACGGCGATTCCGAGTACCGCCTGCAACCCGGTGACGCGCTGCTGCTCGACGGCGAGGGCCTGCACGGACCGAACGAGCTGGTGACGCTGCCGATCCGCTTCCTCGCGGTCACCGCGTACCCCGACAACCACCAGGGGTAGAGCGCCGTTCAGTCCAGGAACAGGTCGAGCTGGAGCTCGCCGTCGCCGGCCCGGTACTTGTCGAGGTCGGTGATACCGGCCGCGGCGAGCACCTCGTCGTCGATGTAGAAGTTGCCGGTCGCCTCCGTGCTCGGTGACGTGAGCACCAGATACGCTGCATCCGCGTAGATCCCCGGTGTCCGAGACGAATTCACCATCTGTTCGCCGCCGAGCAGGTTGCGCACCGCGGCGGTCGCGATGGTGGTGCGCGGCCACAGCGAGTTCACGGCGATGCCGTCGCCCTTCAGTTCCTCGGCGAGTCCGAGCGTGGTCAGACTCATGCCGTACTTCGCGATGGTGTACGCGAGCGCACCGCCCGCCCATTTGGGATTCAGGTTCAGCGGCGGCGACAGCGTCAGGATGTGCGGATTGCGCCCCGCGCTCGCGGATTGCCGCAGCGACGGGATCGCCAGCTTCGAGAGCAGGAACGTGCCGCGACAGTTGATGTCCTGCATGAGGTCGTACTTCTTCATGGAGATCCGGTCGGTCGGCGACAGGTCGATCGCGGACGCGTTGTTCACCACGATGTCGATTCCGCCGAACTGTTCGACGGTCCGGCGCACGGCCTCGGCGACCGCCTCGTCGTTGCGTATGTCCCCCACGAAGGGCAGTACCTGTCCGCCCGCCTCCTCGAGTTCGGCGGCCGCGGTGTAGATGGTGCCCGGCAGTTTCGGGTTCGGTGTGTCGGTCTTGGCGATCAGCGTGATGTTCGCGCCGTCCTGCGCCGCGCGGAGCGCGATCGCGAGGCCGATGCCCCGGCTGCCGCCCGACATGATCATGGTCTTTCCGGCCAGTGGCTTCGCGTCCGGTGTGCTCATGTGGGCTCCTCGTCGACTGCCGTCAGATTATGCCCGTCCGTTCACTGCCGTGTGCCCGGAACGCGCGGGTTCCCTCCTGCCACGGCAGCGGCAGGAGGGAACCCGTCAGCGTTTCACTTCACGGTCGGAACGATCACCTCCCGGTCCGACGCGAATTCCTCCGGACGCATCTTGGACGGCGAGCCGACTCCGAAACTGTCCATGACGTAGGCGGTTTCGCCGTGCACCGGGACATCGATGCCGGTGATCTCGGTTTCCTTGTCGACGCGCAGGCCGATGGTCTTGTCGATGGCCTTGGCGATCAGCCAGGTCACCGCGAAGCTGTAGCCGAACACCGCGGCCATGGCCAGGAGCTGACGGCCCAGCAGGTCGATGCCACCGCCGAAGAACAGCCCGTCGACACCGGCCGGAGCCGCCGCAGTGGCCACGAACGCGATGAGCAGGGTGCCGACGACACCGCCCATGAGGTGGATGGCGACGACGTCGAGCGAGTCGTCGTACCCGAGCTTGAACTTCAGGCTCACGGTCAGGAAGCACACTCCGCCGGCGGCGAACCCGATGAGCAGCGCACCGAGCGGGGAGACGAGGCTCGCGGCGGGGGTGATGCCGACGAGCGCGGCGATCATGCCGGACACCGCACCGAGCGTCGTGGCGTGCTTCTCCCGGATGCGTTCGACGAGCAGCCAGCCGAGGAGGCCCGCCACGGCGGCGATCATCGTGTTCAGCACGACCACGCCCGCGGTGTGGTTGGCACCGCCCGCGGAACCACCGTTGAACCCGAACCAGCCGAACATCAGGATGCCACCGCCGAGCACCACGAGGGGCAGGCTGTGCGGTCGCGGGACGTGCGGGAACCCGCGGCGCTTCCCCAGCGCGATCGCGAGTGCCAGCGCGGCGACGCCGGCGTTCATGTGCACGGCGGTGCCGCCGGCGAAGTCCTGCGCGTCGAGCACGTTGGCGATCCATCCACCCTTGGTGCCGGCGTCCTCGTCGTCGAATGCGAACACCCAGTGCGCAACCGGGAAGTACACCAGCACGACCCAGATCCCGGAGAAGATCATCCACGCGGAGAACTTCATGCGGTCGGCCACACCGCCGGCGATGATCGCGACGGTGATGCCCGCGAAGAGCAGATGGAAGGCCGCGGTCAGTGCGGCCGGCATTCCCCCTACGGGGTCCGGTTCGAGCAGCGACGTGAGGCCGATGTCGGTGAAGGGGTTACCGATGAGCCCGAGGCCGCCGACGCTGTCGCCGAGCACCGCAGCAGGGCCGAAGAACACCCACACCACCCCGGCGACGGCGAAGCCCCCGAGAACCATCATGATCATGTTGAGCGCGCTCTTGACCCCGAGCATGCCGCCGTAGAACAGCGCGAGTCCCGGAACCATGAGGGCGACCGCCGTGAATGCCGCGAGAACCCAGGCAGTGTCGGCGGCAGCGATTGCCTCTTCCATACGTGTCCACCTTGTTCAGTCCTGAGGGCGAAATCCCTCGACCACCTACCGGCGACTGTCTTATGTCGTTCATCACCGTTCCCCGAGAGTGAACGGTCCGTGTAAAGCACGGCCGCGCTCGCGGTGAACTTCTCGTTAAGCACCCGAGTGGCCGAGGCAACATAACCCGGGTCACTATGGACTCATGACCAAACGTGCACCCGTGGACGACATCGACGAATCGACGCTCGAGATCACGGAAGCAAAGGACCACGCCGCCGGAGTGCCGGCAGTGCTGGTGTCGCTGCAGCGCGCGTACGCGCAGATGGGGGCGGCCCGCACCGTCTCGACCCTGGCCCGCCTGAACCAGCGCCACGGATTCGACTGCCCCGGCTGCGCCTGGCCCGAGACACCCGGACACCGCAAGCCCGCCGAGTTCTGCGAGAACGGCGCGAAAGCGGTCGCCGAGGAAGCCACCCTGCGGACGGTGACCCCGGAGTTCTTCGCGCAGCACTCCGTCGACGACCTGGCCGGAAAGACCGACTACTGGCTCGGTCAGCAGGGCCGGATCACCCATCCGATGGTGCTGTGGGCCGGTGGCAGCCACTACGAGCCGATCTCCTGGGACGCCGCGTTCGAGCTGATCGCCGACGAACTGCGCGCCCTCCCCTCGCCCGACGACGCCGTGTTCTACACTTCGGGCCGCACCAGCAACGAGGCCGCGTTCCTCTACCAGTTGCTCATCCGCAGCTACGGCACCAACAACATGCCGGACTGTTCGAACATGTGCCACGAATCGTCCGGCAGCGCGCTCATCGATGCGATCGGCATCGGCAAGGGCTCGGTGTCGGTGCCCGACCTCGAGCAGGCCGATCTGATCCTCATCGCGGGACAGAATCCCGGGACCAACCATCCGCGGATGCTGTCGACGCTCGAGAAGGCCAAGCACAACGGCGCGAAGATCATCGCGATCAACCCGCTGCCGGAAGCCGGCCTGCGCCGGTTCAAGGATCCGCAGAAGGTCAACGGCGTGCTCGGTCACGGCGTCGACATCGCCGACGAGTTCCTGCAGATCCGGCTCGGCGGCGACATGGCACTGTTCCAGGGCCTGGGCCGGCTGCTGCTCGAGGCCGAGGACGCCGCGCCCGGCACCGTCGTCGACCGCGCGTTCGTCGATCAGCACTGCGCCGGATTCGACGAGTACGAAAAGCACATCCGCGCAGTCGACCTCGATGTCGTCCTGGAGGCCACCGGCCTGACCGAGCAGCAGCTGCGGGACACCGCGGCGGATCTCATCGCGTCGAAGGGCACGGTGATCTGCTGGGCGATGGGCCTGACCCAGCACACCCACGCGGTCGCGACGATCGGCGAAGCCGTGAACCTGCTGCTCGTGCGCGGCATGATCGGCAAGCCCGGCGCCGGGGTGTGTCCGGTGCGCGGGCATTCGAACGTGCAGGGCGACCGCACCATGGGCATCTGGGAGAAGATGCCCGAGTGGTTCCTGGCGGCGCTCGACACCGAGTTCGGGATCACCAGCCCCCGCCGGCACGGCTACGATACGGTCGAGGCGATCCGGGCGATGCGCGACGGCCGCGCCTCGTTCTTCATGGGGATGGGCGGCAACTTCGTCTCGGCGACCCCGGACACCGCGGCCACCGAGGCCGCGTTGCGCAACTGCACGATGACGGTCCAGGTGTCGACCAAGCTCAATCGCAGCCACGTCGTGCACGGTCGCACCGCGCTGATCCTCCCGACTCTCGGCCGCACCGATCTCGATGTGCAGGCGAGCGGCAAACAGATGGTGTCGGTGGAAGATTCGATGTCGATGGTGCACCTGTCGCGCGGTCGGCTGCATCCGGTCTCCGAGCATCTGCGCAGCGAGGTCGCGATCGTCTGTGGTCTCGCCCGGGCACTGTTCGGGCCGGATCATCAGGTGCGCTGGACGGCATTCGAGGGCAACTACGACCTGATCCGCGATTCGATCGCGCGGGTCGTGCCCGGGTGCGAGGACTACAACACCCGGGTGCGCCGGCCGGACGGCTTCCAGCTACCGCATCCGCCGCGTGACGCGCGCGAATTCACCACGAGCACAGGCAAAGCCAACTTCTCGGTGAACCCGCTCGAGTGGGTGCCGACGCCTCCCGGCCGGGTGATCCTGCAGACCCTGCGCAGCCACGACCAGTACAACACCACCATCTACGGTCTCGACGACCGCTATCGCGGTGTCAGCAACGGACGCAAGGTGATCTTCCTGCACCCGGAGGACATCGTCGAACTCGGCTTCGCCGACGGGGATCTCGTGGATCTGGTGTCGGAGTGGACCGCGGCGGACGGGACCGTCGAGGAGCGTCGCGTCCACGACTTCCGCATCGTGCCGTACAGCACACCGAGGGGCAACGCGGCCGCCTACTACCCCGAGACGAATCCGCTCGTTCCGCTCGATCACGTCGCAGCAAAGTCGAACACCCCTGTGTCCAAGGCGATCACGGTTCGGCTGGAGAAGTCGGGGTCGGTCTGATGGGACGCGTCACGGCACGGCGACCGGTCCTGCGGATCACCCCCGAGGGAAATGTCCGCCGGCCCGACACCCTGGCCGTCGAGGAACCCCTCGAGATCAGGCTCGCGGGACGGTCGCTGACGGTCACGATGCGCACACCCGGCCACGACGTCGAACTCGCGCACGGTTTCCTGCTCGCCGAAGGCATCATCGGCAGCCGCGACGACGTCGTCGCGGTGCGGTACTGCAACGGTGTCGACGACACCGGCGCCAACACGTACAACGTGCTCGACGTCGCGCTCGCCGACGGCGTCGCCGTCGAGGAGGGCGCCGGCACCCGGAACTTCCTGACGTCCTCGGCATGCGGGGTGTGCGGGAAGGAGTCGCTGGATCAGGTCCGCACCCGCACCCGGTTCCCGCTCGCGACCGACAGGCCCGCGGTCACCGCCGACGCACTGGCGTCGATGCCCGACGCGCTGCGTAGGCGACAGAAGATCTTCGACACCACCGGTGGACTGCACGCTGCCGGACTGTTCACCCCGGACGGGGTGCTGCTCGCGGTCCGGGAGGACGTCGGCAGGCACAACGCCGTCGACAAGGTGCTCGGCTGGGCGTTGATCGAGGATCGGGTCCCGCTCGCGGAGACGGTGCTCATCGTCAGCGGCCGCGCGTCGTTCGAACTCGCCCAGAAGGCCGTGATGGCGGGGGTCCCGATGCTCGGGGCGGTGTCCGCGCCGTCGTCGCTGGCGGTGGACCTGGCGGCCGACGCCGGTCTGACGCTCGTCGGGTTCCTGCGCGGCGGATCCATGAACGTCTACACCGGCGCCGATCGCATCAAGGCCGGCGGCTGACCCGACGGTCGGCGGCCGACTGTCCGGGTGCCTCGCGCCACCCCCCGTTTTTTCCGAGCGAACGTACCGTTCGCTCGATCCGAGGAGACGAACGGTACATTCGCTCGGAAGCAGGGGGGCGTTCGGAGACACGAGGGCGGTCAGCGCGGTCGCGGACGCGGGATCGTCTTGTCGACGAACAACGCTTCGACCGACACGCACACCGTGCCGTCCGCGGTGCTGATGTCGCCGACCGTGTTGATCTTCGCGCCGTCCTGGGACACCAACCGGCCGCGGACGGTCAGCGGCACGAACAGCGGCGTCGGCCGGTGGTACCGGACGTTGAGCTGAGCGGTCGCCCCGCTGCGCCCGGCCCACGCGTTCGCGACCCCGAGGGTGTGATCGAGCAGCAACGCGGACACACCACCGTGCACGTGCCCGGGCGGGCCCTGATACGGCAGGGTCAACGTCACGACGCCCTCGACCGAACCGTCGTCGCGCCCGGTCAGGACCAGCGGCGGGGCCACCGCGTTCTCCGGCCCGGCGACGGGGTCGTGCCGGGTGACGCCCTCCCCGTTCCACATGTCGACCAGGCGTTCCTCGACCTCGGGAGCATGTTCCTCGAGATGCTCGGCGATGCTGTTCAATTCTTCGGCGACGCGTTCGAGGTTGGCGTTACCCCGATCGGTGCGCAGCAGTGCATTCACGACCCGGCGGGCCGCTGCAGTCGCGCGGTCGACGGGGGTGTCCTGCGGCGCCGACGTCAGGACCGTGCCGTCGGGCGCCTTCCCGACGATGGGGTGTGTATCCGGATCGACCTTCATCGGACCTCCGTGGTTGCGTGGGTGTACACGTGCCGACCGACCCTCGGGGCCGTGCTCACTTTCCGGGTTCGGGATCGCGCGGCAGACCGAGGAGCCGCTCACCGATGATGTTCAACTGGACGTTGGTCGTTCCTCCCGCGATGGACAGGCACTGCGCATTGAGGAACATCTGCGTCGGGGACCGGCGATCCTGCCCGCCGAGCAGTGCGGTGGGTCCGATCCATTCCATCGCGACCTCCCACACCTGCTGGATGTGCTCGACGCCGAGCAGTTTCGCGATCGACGACTCTGCGCCGGGCTGCGCGCCGGTCAGCGAACGGAGCGTCGAGCGAAGCGCCAGGAGGCCCCCGGCCTGCGCGTCGCACAGCATCTTGCCCAGGACCGTCAGCTGTTCGTCGTCCAGTCCGCCGGGGACGTTCTCCGCCAGGGACAGCAGGGTTTCACCACCCGCTCCGAGGGACGAGTCGTTCGACAGCGACACCCGCTCGTTGGCGAGCGTGGTGCGAGCGAGTTTCCAGCCGTCGCCCGGCCTACCGACGAGGCATTCGTCGGGAACGAAGACGTCGTCGAGGAACACCTCGTTGAACAACGCTTCCCCGGTGATCTCCCGCAGCGGACGGATATCGAGACCCTCGGAGTTCTTGATGTCGATCAGGAAGTACGACAGGCCCTGGTGCTTGGCCGCACCGGAGTCGGTGCGGGCCAGGCAGATTCCCCAGTCCGCGACGCGGGCCATCGACGTCCACACCTTCTGGCCCTGCAGCTTCCAGCCACCGTCGACCTTCGTGGCCTTGGTGGACAGACCGGCGAGGTCGGAGCCGGCGCCGGGCTCGGAGAACAGCTGGCACCACACGATGTCGCCGCGCAGCGACGCGGGAACGAAGCGCCGCAGCTGCTCGTCGTTTCCGTGCGCGATGAGGGTGGGAACCACCCAGTTCCCGATGATCATGTCGTGCGGTTCGAGCTCCGCGGCCCGCAGTTCCTCGGCGATCACGAGCTGGGTGACGGCATCGGCGCCCTTGCCCCACGGCGCAGGTAGATGCGGTGCGGTATAGCCCTTCTCGGCAAGGTATCTCGTCCGATCGGCGCCCTCGAGATCGGCGGCCGGTGCGAGTTCGGCACGGACGTCGGCGCGGATCTGCTCGGCTTCGGCGGGCAGATCGACACCGAGCACGCGGCGGGCACCGCCGAGGGTGAGGGTCGCGACCCGGCGTTTCCAGGATGCGGTGGAGCACAACAGGATCCGCAGCGACTGGGCGCGCCGGAGATACAGGTGCGCGTCGTGCTCCCACGTGTAGCCGATGCCTCCGAGGATCTGGATGCAGTCCTTCGTGACCTGGAACGCGGTCTCGGGCGCGACCGCCGCGGCCACCGCGGCGGCCAGCGATGCCTCGTCGGCCGGGGTGCCCTCGCCCTGCGCACGCGCGGCGTCCCACGCGGTGACGCGGGCCTGCTCGGTGAGACTCAGCATGCGGGCGGCCTTGTGCTTGACGCCCTGGAACTGGCCGATGACCCGCCCGAACTGCTGACGCACGCGGGCGTAGTCGGCGGCGGTGGTGGTGGCCCAGTCCGCCAGGCCGGCCGCCTCGGCCGCGGAGAGGGTGGCGGCGAGATCGAGGACCCGCTGCGCGTCGAGAGCCAGCAGGTCGTCGGCAGCGAGAACCACTCCGCCGACGGTGATCTCGGCGTTGCGTCGGACCACGTCGTGGCTCGGAAGGTCGGTGACGTCGAGGCGGTCGCGGTGCAGGGCGACGAAGGCGAGTTCGCCCGCGTCGTCGGCGGCGAGAAGGAACACGTCGCCGACCTGACCGCCGAGCACACAGCCCGAGGTGCCGGACAGGGTGGCGGTGTCGCCGTCGCGGGTGATGCGCAGACCGCCGGGTTGCAGGGACACCGCGCCGGACAGCGAGCCGTCGGCCAGCCCCGCGAGTTCGCCGGTACGGCCGGCGGCGTGCAGGACGGCGGAGACGATCACGGTGGGCAGGAACGGACCGGGCACCATCGCTCGTCCGAGTTCCTCTGCGACGATGGCGGTTTCGAGGAGTGTGAATCCGGCGCCACCGACCTCTTCCGGCAGGTGCAACCCGAGCATGCCGAGCTCGGCGAGCGATCCCCAGTACTGCGGTCGCGTCTCGGTCTTGGCCTCGACGGCGTCGCGGATCACCGCGGGGGTCGCGTGGCGCGCGGCCCATCCGCGCACGGAATCGCGGAGTTCGCGGTCCTCGTCACTCAGTCCAATGGTCATGAACGGGCCCTTCGGTCGGAAGCACAGGAAAGTTTCGCCACCCCTCCGTTTTCCGAGCGAATGTACCGTTCGCTCGATCCAAGGAGACGAACGATACATTCGCTCGGATACGGACGGGGATTCGGCCGGGGAGTGCGCGGTGGGGGTGCACAGCTGGGGTGGCGCAGGGGACAGGTGGAACGGTCTAGATGCGCTCGATGATCGTGGCGGTGGACAGGGCCCCGCCCGCGCACATGGTGATCAGCGCGGTGGAACGATCCGAGCGTTCGAGTTCGTGCAGGGCGCTGGTGATCAGCCGGGCACCGGTGGATCCGACCGGATGCCCCAGCGCGATCGCGCCGCCGTTGACGTTGACCTTGCTCATGTCGGCATCGAGAACCTGCGCCCACGACAGCACGACCGACGCGAACGCCTCGTTGATCTCGACGATGTCGATGTCCGACAGCGACATTCCGGTGCGTTCGAGGACGTCCCGGGTGGAGTCGATCGGGCCGTCGAGGTGGAAGTACGGGTCGGAGCCGACGAGGGTGGACGCGAGGATCCGGGCTCTCGGGTGCAGGCCTGCCTCGCGCGCCTTGTCCTCGTTCATGAGCATCACCGCGGCCGCACCGTCGCTGATCTGGGACGAGTTGCCGGCGGTGTGGATGCCGCCGTCGATCACCGGTTCGAGGCCGGCCAGCGCCTCTGCGGTGGTGTCGCGCAGCCCACCGTCGGTGGTGACGGTCGCGACCTCCCCGGTGGGTTCGCCGTCCTTGGTGACGACGGGCGCGACCACCGGGACGATCTCACGGTCGAAGCGGCCTTCGCTCCACGCCAGCGCGGCGCGTCGCTGCGATTCCAGCCCGAACGCATCGACGTCGGTGCGGGTGATCCCCCGGTGGGCGGCGATCCGTTCGGCGGAGGTGAACTGGTCGCCCATGTCGACGGTCCAGTCGTCCGGGTAGGGGTTGCCGGTGCCGGGTGTGTTGGCCTGGCCGAGGAAGACGCGGCTCATCACCTCGACGCCGCAGCCGATTCCGGCGTCGATCTGCCCGGACGCGATGAGTCCGGCGACCATATGGACGGCCTGCTGCGACGAACCGCACGCGCAGTCGATGGTGGTCGCGGCGGTGCGGTACGGGAATCCGGCGTGCAGCCATGCCTGGCGGGTCACATTGTTGGACTGCTCTCCCGCCTGAGTGACGACGCCACCGACGAGTTGCCCGATCCGGTCCGCGGGCAGGCCGGTCCGGTCGAGGACGGCCTTCTGGGCGGTGCCCAGCAACACAGCCGGATGCACTCCGGACAGTTGCCCGCGACGACGGCCGATCGGCGTCCGCGCGGCCTCGACGATGACGACGTTGCTCATGTCCACTCCCTGCTCCCCGAGTACTGAAATTTATTCTATTCCGCGGATGGGCCGCTCCCCCGTCCATCCCACCGAGCGGGACCACACTGCTCAGTACCGATGTCGGGGACACCGGGTACGAGATCGCCTGTAGCGCTGGGCAAATTGCCTTCACGACCAGCTCACCGGTGTTACAGTGCCCACACCCGTATTCAGTTCGAACGAATCGACGCACTGCGCCGGGAACGCCGACCGGCGCCCACCGCTGTCACGAGGAGGGCTCCATGCCCGATTTCTCCGGCAAGACCGTCGTCGTCACCGGCTGTTCGTCCGGGGTCGGCGCTGCCGCTGTCACCAAGCTCGCCGCCCAGGGCGCCACCGTGATCGGCGTGGATCGAGTCGAGAGCACCGACCCCGCGATATCCCGGATGGTGGTGGGTGATCTGTCGACGTACGCCGGTGTCCTGGCCATCGCCGAGCAGATCGCCGGTCCGGTCGACTCGCTCATCAACAATGCCGGTGTCGCTGCGACCCTGCCGTGGCGGACCGTGCTGTCGATCAACACGCTCGCACCCCGCGATCTCACGCGCGCGCTGACTCCGAAGTTCACGCCGGAGGCCACCGTCGTCACGACCGCCTCGCAGGCCGGATTCATGTGGCAGCAGCACTACGACCTGCTCGACGAGTTCCTCGCCATCGACGACTGGGATGCCGCGCTCGACACGTTCGCGGACCATCCCGGGATCGAAGGGGCGTGCTACAGCCTCTCCAAGGAGGCCGCGATCATCTGGTCGAAGAACCTGGCCGTCGAGGGCAAGGCCACCGGCCTGCGTTCGAACAGCGTCTCCCCCGGCACGATCGGAACGCCGTTGCTGAAGGACTTCACCGCAACGATGGGCGCGGACACCATCAACGGTGCCGCGGCGTGGGCGGGGCGGCACGGGCGCCCCGAGGAGATCGCCGACGCCCTGCTGTTCCTCGCGTCGTCGGAATCCACCTGGATCAGCGGCGCGGATCTTCCCGTCGACGGCGGGTTCGGCGCGTACGTGCACCGCACGTTCATCGCACCGGCGCTGGCCGCGATGGCCGCGCAGCCCACTGAGAACTGAGGGCAGTCCGCAAGGGGCAGTGCATCGATCACCGCACCGCCCCTTGCGTTTTCGGATCCTTACGGCGCCATGTCCAGCCAGCCGGTGAAGCCCGACGGATCGTGCCGTCCCATGACCGCGTGCTCGAACATGCCCCAGCCCACCCGGCCGTCGATGGTCGCCTTCGCGACGTGGTCGATGGTGGAGAACGGGAGCCGGCCCAGAAAGTCCCGGCTGGTGGTGTCCACGAAGGACGCCGACGACCAGTTCTCGCCCTTCCACTCACCGTGCGTCCACTCCGGGTCACCGCCGTAGCCGGCGCCGTGACTCAACGAGATGAACCCGAGAGGCTCGATGTCCACGACGACGGGCTCACCCTTGGGCGTGGTCAGGTGCAGCCGCGCCGACTCGGGATGGCGTGTTCCGCTGCGGTAGTTCACCTCGACGCGGGGCCAGCCCAACTGCTCGACCCGGCCGTCCGCGAAGACGCGGGTGGCGTGATTCAGGGTGCGGTGCCCGTCCTGCGACTCCTGCACGATGACGATGAGCGCGAAGTCGTCGAAGCGCAGCGGGACGTAGGTCCAGTAGTGGCCGCCGCGGTTCTCGTAGGTCCAGCGGCCCTGCGGATCCGGCTCGCCGACGGGACGGATCCCCCAGGAGCGGTCGCGCGTGCCCATCCAGATCTCGGGATCGACAGCGAAGTCCTTGCCCTGCACCGACAGGGTGCCGGACCAGCTACCGACCTGGGCGAAGCGCGACGCGTCGAGGATCGGTCGCGGACCGGACATGAGGATGTGCGCTTCCTCGAGCACGGCGGGAAACGAGCCGTCCCACGTGATGTCGCACGAGAGGTCGTCGTGCTCGCAGATCACCCGGATCTTCTGCAGGGGCTCGACGACCTCGAGCCGGTACCCGCCGACCGTACTGTCCATCGAACGCTCGTCGAGCGCGTCCGAGAACCGGACTGCGACCTGCGAGTCGCCGTGCCGCACGGTGACGAACGCGTCGACGACACTCAGGTTCGGGTAGACCCCGAAACCGGTGATCAGGAAGATGTCGCCGGTGCGGTCGTGGGCGTTGAAGTAGTTGCGGTCGTAGAAGTTCCGGTCGGTGGAGGACACACGACCCAGCGACAGCGGCGACTGGTGAATCGGGTATTCGTCGAGCTGAACCGGTTTCATCGGCGTCACTTCTCCCAATCGTAGGAATCGTCGATCAACTGCGCGAGCATCGCGTGGTGGAGCACCAGGTGGTCGGGGTCGGCAGGAATCTCCATCTCCCCGAAGTGCACGCGGCGCCGCATGATCTGCGACATCACGATGCCGTGGCGCAGCGCGGCGTACACGAGGTAGAAGTCGAGGTCGCGGACCTCGACGCCGGAGACCCTTTCGTATTCGGCCACGACGTCCGAGCGCCGGAGGAATCCCGGCAGGCCGGGGATCGAGAACTGGTCGGCGATGTCCTGGAACATGCGATGGAAGAAGATGAACCATCCCAGATCCAGTTCGCGGGGAGCGAGCGCGGCCGACTCCCAGTCGAGGACCGCAGCGACGTCGGTGCCCCGGTACATGATGTTGCCGATGCGCGCGTCGCCCCAGCACAGCACGTCCGCGGACGGCTCGGCCGGCCAGTTGTCCTCGAGCCAGTCGAATGCCCTCTCCAGCACAGGGATACGAATCCCGTCTTCGCGGCGGGTCCATTCGTAGTAGGCGCACTCGTTCTCGAAGTGCCGGCGCAGACTCGACTGCCCGTCCGGAGCGACCAGCACGGGAAACTTGGACGCGGGATCCGCGATCGCGTGGATGTCGGCGAGAACCTTGACACTCGCGCTCTGCACGGCCCTGCGGGTGTCGTCGTCGGCGTCGAGCAGCCAGCCGGCGAACACGTACGGTGGGTTGTCCACGGGCACGACACCTTCGGCGCGATCCATCACGAGGAACGGCCGGCCGAGAGGGCCCACGGAGGTCTCCACCCAACGCACCTTCGGCACCGCGATGCCACCGTGCTCGCGGACGGCGGTCATGACGTCGAACTGGCGCTGCAGGTCGTAACCGGGGAACACCGGATACGCGTCTTCCTCGGGGGCGAGCCGGGCGACGAGCTGCGCCGCCTGCTGCCGACCGTCCTTCGTCCAGTCGAGATCGAACAGGACCGAGATGCTGGACATTCCGGAGTGTTCCGGTCGCTTCAGGTTGTGGACACGCGGCGGTGCGTCGGCTCCGAGTCGATCGCCGAGCCAGCCTTCGAGTCGGCCGCGCAGCTCGTCCAGATCGGTCTCGCTGGTCTTGATCTCCTGTTCCGCGCCTTCAGGCACCACGCTCTCGGCGGTCATGCCCGTACCTCCCGTTCGTCGACGAAGTGAGCCCGTGCGACGCGCTGCCGTTGCGGGAATCGTTCGCGTCGAATCGGGGTGTTCGGATGAGAGTCGCGATCGTGGCGGATCTCGTGCTGTGAATGCGTTTTCGATCCGCCCTGCAACGGGAACGCCTCGTCCCATGTAGTCACCCCCGTTGCCGACCCCCTGGGGACAAAGATAGACGCTGGTCCAACTTCTTGGAACCCGTTCCAGGAATTCTCGCAAGCCCGGACGAACCTTCTACGCTGACAACGACTCCACGACTCGCCCACGCGTGCGGCGGAACGAGAGGCCCGACAAGGAAAGATGCGGACACCATGAGCGAGCCCGCGGCACTCGGTCGCCGCGAGCGGAACAAGTTGCGGACCCGGCAGCGCATGCTGGACGCAGCCAGACGGCTGTTCGCCGAACGCGGCGTCACCGGTTCGACGATCGAGGACATCGCCGATCTCGCCGGCGTCTCGCGCGCAACGGTTTTCAACTACTTCCCCAGCAAGGACGACCTGATCACGGCCCTGCACGCAAGCCACATGGACGCGCTGACAACCCTGATCGACGAACTGCTCGCGCAGGACCTCACCACCGCGGAACGGATCGCGGGCGTCTTCGCCGACTTCGCGCGTGAATCGCGTCGGTATCCCGGTTACATGCGGGCGGTCACCGGCGAGATCGAAAGAGATCTGGGCACACCGGATACCGGCCGCGAACGCACGCAGCGATTCGACGACCAGATGCTGCGCGTCATCGAGCCCGGTGTCGAGCGCGGAGAGGTCCGCACCGACTACCCGCTGCCGTTCCTCGCGCAGATGGTCGGCGCCGTGTACGTCTCGACGCTGCGGCACTGGCGTCAGAACCCGGACGACGACGGCACCGAGAGCTTCGACCGGGCAGCACGATTCGCTGCCGATGCCCTTGCGCCCGGCTCCGGATCCGGTCGCGGTCACGGGTAGCGCACCCGCGACCGCGACCGGTACAGGGGCTATTTCGCGGATTCGAGAGTTGCCTTGGCCCATCGGTAGTCGGCCTTGCCCGCGGGCGAACGCACGATCGTGTCGACGCCGACGACCAGGCGCGGCACCTTGTACCCGGCGATCCGGTCGGCGACATGGGCAATCAGCTCGTCGAGATCGGGCACCTCGTGGCCCTCGCGGGGCTGCACCACGGCACCGACGCGCTGGCCGAAGCGTTCGTCCTCGACGCCCGCAACGAGCACGTCCATGACGGCCGGGTGGCTCTTGATCGCCATCTCCACCTCTTCGGGATAGACCTTCTCCCCGCCGGTGTTGATGCACATCGAGCCGCGTCCGAGCAGCACGATCGTGCCGTCCTCCTCGACCTCGGCCATGTCCCCGAGGATCGACATGCGGACCCCGTCGATGACCGGGAACGTCGCCGCGGTCTTCTCCGGGTCGCCCCAGTACCCGAGCGGCACGTGGCCGGCGCGGGCGATGTAGCCGATCTCGCCGGAGCCCGGCTCGATCGGGCGCATCCGCTCGTCGACGACCTTGACGGTCGGCTTCGCGGCGATCCGCATCCGGCCGTCCTCGCCGATCGAGAGGTCGCCGTCGATGCCGGACTCGGACGATCCGAATCCGTCGCGCACCATGACGTTCGGCAGCAGCGAGACGAGCTGTTCGCGGACCTGCTTGGAGAACAGCGCGCCGCCGGACCCGACGACGAACAGCGAGCTCAGGTCGTACTCCGAGCCGTGTTCGGCGATCGCGTCGGCCAGCGGACGGGCCATCGCATCGCCGACGATCGCCATCGTCATCACGCGTTCGCGCTCGATGATCGAGAGCACCTCCTTCGCGTCGAACGCCGGGAGCACGACCTGCGAGACGCCCAGGCAGAAGGCGCTGAACAGGGTGTACATCGCTGCGCCGTGGATGAGCGGCGCCCCGAGCAGCCACGTCATCTCCGGCATGTTCGCGGCCTGGTTCGCAACCGATGCGATATCCGAGTGCGGCTCCCCCATCGTGTTTCCGCCGGACAGTGCCGCATAGAAGAAGTCCTCGGCACGCCACATCACGCCCTTCGGCATGCCGGTGGTGCCACCGGTGTAGATGATGAACTGGTCGTCGCCGCTGCGCGGCGCGAAGTCGCGGGCGTCGGACACCGCGGCGACCACCTTGCGGAAGTCGGCGGTGCCGACCGTCCCCCAGTCGATATCGTCGGTCGGCCCCACGGTGACGACGTGCCGGACCGTCGGCGTGCGCGGCAGGACCGCGGCCGTCCTGGTCGCGAACTCACCGTCGGCGACGATGGCGGCGAGTTCGGCATTGGCGAACAGGTACGCCAGTTCGGCGTCGACGTAGCGGTAGTTGATGTTGATGGGGACGGCCCGGACTTTCAGGATCGCCAGGAGCGCTTCGACGAACTCGGTGCTGTTGCGCATGTAGAGGCCGACGTGCTCACCGGCGGTTATCCCCGCACCTGCCAGGTGGTGAGCGAGCCGGTTGGCTGCGGCATCGAGTTCGCGGTAGGTGAGGCGGCTGTCCCCACAGATGATCGCGGTGCGATCGGGGACGGCGTCGGCGATGGCTTCGAACAGGTCCGCGAGGTTCAGCGACATCGAGATTCCTTCTGACACAGTGTGTGGTAACCGTCGCGACACCGTGACATCTGTCACCCCGGTGATTCCGGCCACTCCCGGCCAGTGGGACAGCTCCGGACCGGCCGACCCGCCGACCTCACAAACTAGAACCAATACTAGTTCTGTCCGGGGTTGCGTTCTGCCCCGTGACAGCCGCACACAGGGAGAGATCGCATGGGCGAATCAG
>NZ_JBMBTE010000076.1:0-25133 GCF_048897285.1 Rhodococcus sp. O3 | reverse complement strand
CCGCGCTGTACGTCGCGATCGGCGCCGAGTCCGACGAGCGGCTCAAGGAGGCCGTCCAGCGTGCTGCCGAGACGGGGATCTCTATCCTCGAGGTGCAGCGCAGCGAACTCGACCGGCTCTCCGCGAACGGCATGCACCAGGGCATCGGTCTCCAGGTGCCGCCGTACCGGTACGCGCATCCGGACGACCTGATCGCGGCCGCCCGCGACAACCACGAGCGGCCGCTGCTGGTGGCGCTCGACAACATCTCCGACCCGCGCAACCTCGGTGCCGTCATCCGCTCGGTCGCCGCATTCGGTGGGCACGGCGTGGTGATCCCGCAGCGCCGCAGCGCGTCGGTGACGGCCGTCGCGTGGCGTACCAGCGCCGGTGCCGCGGCGCGGCTTCCCGTCGCGCGGGCCACGAACCTGACGCGGACCCTCAAGGACTGGCAGTCCCAGGGGGTGCGGGTCGTGGGTCTCGACGCGGGTGGCGACACGAGCCTCGACGACTTCGACGGCACCGATCCGGTCGTGGTCGTCGTCGGTTCCGAGGGCAAGGGCCTGTCGCGCCTCGTCCGCGAGACGTGCGATTCGATCCTGTCGATCCCGATGGCCGGCGACGTCGAGTCGCTCAATGCGTCGGTGGCGGCGGGCGTCGTCCTCGCCGACATCGCGCGTCAACGCCGCAGCTGACCCACGCGACGGCAGTAGCAGCGCAACGGCAGTGCTGTGCGACGGCAGTACTGTGCGACGGTGACGGGTTCGCCTCGTCACCGTGCGCGATGGAACCGGATGTGGTGTCCCGGCCGCAGCTGCGCCGCGATGTGCACGTCCTCGGGCACGACGACCGCGATCACCGGATAGTCGCCGACGGCCGGATGGTCCGCGAGCAGCAGGATGGGATGCCCGTCCCGGGGAACCTGGATCGCTCCCGCGACCGTCGCCTCGCCGGCGAACCTGTCCCGGCCGGCCCGGTGCAGCGGTCCCGGTCCGTGCAGGCGGATGCCGCGGCGATCGAGTTCCGGTGTGACCGACCAGATTTCCCGGGTCAGTGCTTCCACCGCTCCGGGGGTGAACCAGTGTTCCTGGGGTCCGCGACGGACCCGCAGCAGGGCCGGTTCGGGGGTCTCGGCGGGCGGCGGAATCTGCACTTCCGTCGGCAACTCCGCGGCGAGTCCTCCCACGAGCAGTCGGTCCCCGGCGTGCACGGGCGCCGGGCCGACCCCGGACAGCGTGTCGGTGGCGCGGCTGCCGAGCACCTCCGGCACGTCGATGCCGCCGCGCACCGCCACATACGTGCGTAATCCCTCCGAGGGGGCACCGAGCGTGAGGACATCACCGTCGTTCAGGCGCAGCATCGCGTAGTCGCCCTGCGGACGGCCGTTCACCGCCACCGCGCCCCGGGCGCCGGCGACCGCGACGATCGTCGGCCCGATACTGCGGATCTCGAGCCCGCCGACGGTCACCTCGAGGGTTGCGGCGGCCGGGTCGTTGCCGACGAGGCGGTTCGCGGCATCGTGCGAGGTGAGGTCCGCCGCACCGGATTCGGAGATCCCGGCCTCGGCGTCCCCGGCACGTCCACGGTCCTGGATCGTGGTCAGAGCTCCGCTGCGAACGATCTCGAGCCAAGCCATACCGAGATTCTCGCGCACCGGGCCGTCCGGTGCCCGGGGTTTCGTCAGGGCCGCCCGTACCCTCCTCCGCCCGGCGTTTCGACGACCAGGGCGTCGCCCGGCCCGACGTCCACCGAATCGCACCCGGCCATCTCGGTCACCGAGCCGTCGGCGCGTTCGACCCGGTTCGCGCCGAGCGACCCCGGCTCGCCGCCGGCCATGCCGTACGGCGGAACACGCCGGTGCCCGGACAGGGTGCTGACGGTCATCGGCTCGAGGAACCGGATCCGCCGGGTGCCGCCGTCACCGCCGTGCCAGCGACCGCGACCGCCGCTGCCCGCACGGATCGAGTACTCCTCGAGCAGCACCGGCAGCCGCCATTCGAAGACCTCCGGGTCGGTGAGCCGCGAGTTCGTCATGTGCGTCTGGACCACCGAGGTGCCGTCGAAGCCGTCGCCCGCGCCGGATCCCGAGCCGAGCGTCTCGTAGTACTGGTACCGCGCGTTGCCGAAGGTGACGTTGTTCATCGTGCCGGCGCCCTCGGCCTGCACTCGCAGCGCCGCGTAGAGCGCGCCGGTCACGGCCTGCGAGGTCTCGACGTTCCCCGCGACCACCGCGGCCGGGTACTCGGGCGCGAGCATCGACCCTTCCGGGATGACGATGTGCAGCGGGCGCAGGCACCCGTCGTTGAGCGGGATGTCGTCCGCCACGAGCGTCCGGAACACGTACAGCACCGCGGCACGCGCCACCGCCGTCGGCGCGTTGAAGTTCGTCGGCAGCTGGGCGGATGTTCCGGTGAAATCGATCGTCGCCGAACGTGATTCACGGTCGACGGTGACGCGGACCTCGATCACCGCACCCGAATCCGTCTCGTACCGGTAGTGCCCGTCCTCGAGCCGGTCGACGACGCGGCGCACCTCCTCCTCGGCGTTGTCCTGCACGTGCCGCATGTACGCCTGGACGACGTCGAGTCCGAAGTGCTCGATCATCCGGCCGACCTCGGCGACGCCGCGCGCGTTCGCGGCGACCTGGGCGCGCAGATCCGCGAGGTTCGTGTCGGGGTTGCGCGACGGATACTGCCCGGAGGTGAGGAGTTCCCGAGTCTCGTCTGTGCGGAAGTTGCCGTTCTCGACGAGCAGCCAGTTGTCGAACAGCACGCCCTCCTCGCGGATGTCGCTGCTGCCCGCCGGCATCGAACCCGGTGTCAGGCCGCCGATCTCGGCGTGGTGCCCGCGCGATGCGACGTGGAACAGGATGGTGTCGCCATCGGCGTCGAACACCGGGGTGATGACCGTGATGTCCGGCAGGTGGGTGCCGCCGTGGTACGGATCGTTGACGGCGTACACATCGCCCGGCTTCATCGAACCCGTCCGGCGCCGCACGACCTCCTGGACGCTGGTGCCCATGGACCCGAGATGCACCGGGATGTGCGGGGCGTTCGCGATGAGATTGCCGTCCGGATCGAACAGCGCGCACGAGAAGTCCAGCCGCTCTTTGATGTTGACGGACTGAGCGGTGGATTCGAGGGTGGTGCCCATCTGTTCGGCGATCGACATGAACAGGTTGTTGAAGATTTCCAGCAGCACCGGGTCGGCCTCGGTACCGACGTCCGCGCCGGCGAGAGCCTCGAGCCGTTCGAGTACCAGATGCCCGTGATCGGACAGCGTGGCTCGCCAGCCGTTCTCGACGACGGTGGTGGACAGGTCCTCGGCGACGATCGCGGGACCGGCGACCTCGGTGCCGGGTGTCAGATGCTCGCGCCGGTACAACGGCACCTCACGCCACGCACCGTCGACGAACATCCTCACGCGGGCAGGAGGCTGCTCGCCGCGGGCGTCGGCACTGCCGAGACCGGTCAGATCGGGACGGCGGGTCAATCCGGTGGCCTCGATCGCGACCGCATCGACGATCAGCGGCCGGTCCATGAGGAACGAATACGTGCGCCGGTGTATCGCTTCGAAGTCCGCGGTCATCGTCGCCGGGTCGGCGAGCGGTACCGGCACCGACGTGTCGGTCCCGTCGTACCGCAGATGCGCGGACCGGCTCACCACGATCCGGTCGTCGGGGATGTCCTCGTCCCGCAGCTCCGTACGGGCGTCGGCCTCCAGCTCGCCGGCGACAGCGTGCAGCCGGGACATCGCCTCGTCGGACAGTTCGACGACGACGGACTGCTCGCGCATCGCGGCGGTGTCGGCCAGGCCCATACCGAGAGCGGAGAGCACACCGGCCAGCGGCGGCACCAGCACCGTGCGGATACCGAGCACGTCGGCGACCGCGCAGGCGTGCTGGCCGCCGGCCCCGCCGAAGGTGGTCAGCGCGTACTCGGTGACGTCGTGCCCCTTCTGCACCGAGATCTTCTTGACCGCGTTAGCCATGTTCGAGACCGCGATCTGCAGGAAGCCCTCGGCGACCTGCTCCGGGGAACGGTCGTCGCCGGTGGCGGTGCGGATCTCCGCGGCCAGGTCGGTGAATTCGGCACGCACCGTGTCGCTGTCGAGGGGCTGGTCGCCGTCCGGACCGAACACGTGCGGGAAGTGCTCGGGCTGGACGCGGCCCAGCATCACGTTGGCGTCGGTGACCGTCAGCGGCCCACCGTTGCGGTAGGACGCCGGACCAGGATCGGCACCCGCCGAATCGGGACCGACCCGGTAGCGGCTGCCGTCGAAGTGCAGAATCGACCCGCCGCCGGCGGCGACGGTGTGGATGTCCATCATCGGTGCGCGCAGCCGCACACCCGCGACGACGGTGTCGAACACCCGCTCGTACTCGCCGGCGTAGTGCGACACGTCGGTGGACGTGCCGCCCATGTCGAAGCCGACGACCTTCCCGAACCCTGCGATCTCCGACATGCGCGTCATGCCCACGATGCCGCCGGCCGGGCCGGACAGGATGGCGTCCTTGCCGCGGAAGTGCTGCGCCTCGGTCAGGCCGCCGTTGGACTGCATGAACATCAGCCGCACCCCGGGCAGTTGCTCGGCAACGCGGTCGACGTAGTCGCGCAGCACCGGTGACAGGTAGGCGTCGACGACGGCGGTGTCGCCGCGTGGCACCACCTTCATCAAGGGGCTGGCGACCGCGGACAGCGAGATCTGGCCGAAGCCGATCTTCTCGGCGAGTTCTCCGACCGCGCGTTCGTGCTCGGGATACAGGTGGCTGTGCATGCAGACGACCGCGACCGAGTCGATGCCGTCCGCGTGCGCGGCGCGCAATTCCGGTTCGAGCGCGTCGAGGTCGGGGGCCCGCAGCACGGTTCCGTCGGCGCGGACCCGTTCGTCGACCTCGATCACCCGCTCGTACAGCAACTCGGGCAGCACGATGTTCCGGTCGAAGATGCGCGGCCGGTTCTGATAGCCGATGCGCAGCGCGTCGCGGAAGCCGGCGGTGATCACCAGCGCCGTGCGCACACCCTTGCGTTCGAGCAGTGCGTTCGTCGCGACGGTGGTGCCCATGCGGACCTGCTCGACGAGATCGGCGCCGACGGGCGCGCCCTCGGGCACGCCGAGCAGCACGCGGATACCCGCCACGGCCGCATCACGGTAGCGGGACGGATTCTCCGACAGCAGTTTGTGGGTGACCAGGGTGCCGTCGGGGCGCCGGCCGACGACGTCGGTGAAGGTGCCCCCACGGTCGATCCAGAATTCCCACCGCCCGGTCCCGGGATTCTTGTTTGCCGTGTCCTCCGTCGCCATGAATGGAGCGTATCGACTCCGTTCCGGCGGGCCCGATCTCAGTGCATCGCGACGGACCCGTCCGTCAGTTCGCGGCGACCGCCCGGCCCGCGCCCCGCCGCTGCCGTGCAGACCCGACGAATCGGCACACCAGGTAGATGACGAACGCGATCGCGGTGATGAAACTCGAGACGGGCACGCCCGGTGCGAGCGCCAGCAGGATGCCGCCGACCGCGGCGAGTTCCGCGAACACCACCGCCAGGGCCGTCGCGGCGAGCGGGCTGCTCGCGATCCGCGCGGCCGCCGCCGCGGGCGTGATGAGCAGGGCCATCACCAGCAGCGCGCCGACGATCTGCACCCCGAGCGCGGCGGTGATGCCGACCAGCACCGCGAACACGATCGACAGCGCCCGGACCGGGACGCCGCGCGCGGCGGCGACCTCGGGGTCGGTGCTCGCGAACAGCAACGGCCGGTAGATGAAGATCAGCGTGCCGACGACGACCACGGCGCAGACGGCCAGCACCGCGATCCCGGTGCCGCCGGGAGCGACGATCTGGCCGGTGAGCAGTGAGAACGCGGCGCCGGTGCGGCCGTCGTAAGCCCAGAGCAGCAGCACGGCCAGGCCCAGCCCGAAGGCCATGACCACGCCGATCACCGAGTCGCGTTCGCGGGCGCGGGTGCCGAGGATGCCGAACAGGATCGCCGCGACGACGGCACCGAAGACCGCGCCGATCCCGACCGAGACGCCGATGAGCAGCGCCGCGGCGGCGCCCGTCAGCGACAGTTCGGACGTGCCGTGCACCGAGAACGCCATCTGCCGGCTCACGATCAGCGGGCCGATGATGCCCGCGAGCAGACCGAGGATCGCACCGGCGAGCAGCGCCTGCTGCACGAAGTCGTACTGCAGCAGCTCGACGGTGTCCTGCCAGTCGAACATGCGGCTCATCGCGTCGGAGAACTTGCTGCTCATCAGTGATCCTCGTGATGGTCGTGATGGACGCCCTCGCCGGGGCGCAGGCCGCCGGCGCTGCCGAGCGCATCGATGGCGTCGCCGGTGCCGATGACCACGAGGCGGCCGCGCATCTCGAGGACTTCCACGTCCGTGCGGTACAGCTCGGACAGCACCTCGGAGGTCATGACCTCGGCGGGGGTGCCGATGCGGAACTGGCCGTCGACGAGGTAGAGGACGCGATCGACGAGCGGCAGGATCGGGTTGATCTCGTGGGTGACGAACAGCACGGCGGTGTCGTGATCGCGGCGACGCCGGTCGATGAGGGCGGACACCAGGTGCTGGTTGGCGAGATCGAGGCTGAGCAGCGGTTCGTCGCACAGCAGGACGCGCGGGTCGCCGACGAGTGCCTGCGCGATGCGCAGCCGCTGCTGCTCTCCGCCGGACAGCGAACCGATCGGGGCGTTCGCGTACGACTCGGCGCCGACCTGGGCGATCGCGGCGTCCACCGCGGTGCGCCGCGTCTTCCAGAAACGCACCCCGGTGCCCCAGCGATGCCCGTCGACACCGAGACCGACGAGGTCGCGGCCGCGGAGGGGCACACCTTCGTCGAGTGACTTCTGCTGCGGCACGTACCCGACGTGCGCGTTCCCGGTCCTCGCCGGGGTACCGGCGATGGTGGCGGTGCCCGCGCTGAGCGGAAGCTGGCCGAGAAGGACCTTGAGCAGCGACGACTTACCGGCACCGTTGGGTCCGAGCACCGCGACGAACTCGCCGGGCCGGACGGTCAGATCCAGGTTCTCCCAGAGCGTGCGGTCGCCGAACGCCAGCCGCGCGTTGCGTAGCTCTACGGCGGGTTCTACGGCGGGGGAACGGTCGGGGTTGTGTGTGCTCACCGGATTCCGTGTTTCTCGAGCGGGTGGATCAGGCCGGGGCGCCGAGTGCGGCAGCCAGCTTCTCGACGGTGCCGGTCTGCCACTGGACGTAGTCGACGCCCTCGGGCAGCGTCTCGAACACCTCCACGACCGGGATGCCGGCCTGTTCCGCGGCCTTGCGCATCTCGAGGCTCACCTTGTCCTCGGTCTGCGGGTTGTAGATCAGCGCCCGGACCTGCTTGTCCAGCAGAAGCTGGCGGGTTGCGGCGATGGACGCGGGGGAGGGGTCGGTGCCGTTCTCGACGGCGTTGGTGAAGTCGGTCGGGGTGAGATCGTTCAGCGTCGCCGCGAGGACCAGGTAGTGCGCGATCGGTTCGGTCTGCGCGATCGGTGCCTGCGGGTGCTCGGCCGCGACGGCCTCGATGCCGTCGGAGACCTCGTGCAACCGGGTGTGGAACGCCTCGGCGTTGGCGCGGTAGACGTCCGCACCTTCGGGATCGAGTTCCGCGAGGCGGTCGGCGACGGCGTGGGCGACGGCGTCGGCGGTCGCGAGGTCGTACCAGACGTGCTCGTTCACACCGCCGTGGTCGTGGCCCTCGTGGCCGTCCTCGCTGTGGCTCTCGGCGGCGTGGCTTTCTTGTTCGTGGCCGTCGTCTTCGTGGCCCTCGTCGTGCGCCTCGTCGTCACCGGTCGCCGCGGTATTCCCACCGGTTGTCTCCGCTCCGTGCGCGTGCTCGGCGTGCAAGTCGCTGTTCTCGCCGGACTCGAACAGGGCGAAGGCGTCGACGGTCGCCGCACCGGTGTTCGTGGCCTCGAGGACGTCGTCGACGAACTGGTCGTAGCCGCCGCCGTTGTAGACGACGAGCGACGCGTCGCTGATCGCCGCCGCGTCGGTCGGGCTGGCCTCGTAGGAATGGGGGTCCGCGGACGGCTCCGTGATCAGGGACCGGACCTCGATGCGGTCACCCGCGACGGCCTGTGCGACCGAACCCCACACGTTCGTCGACGCGACGACCTTGATCTCGTCCGAATCCGTGTCGCCCGCCGAGCCGCACGCGGTCAGGCTCAGCGCGGTGGCGCAGGCGAGGGCTGCGGCGGCGGTGGCAGCACGCGTGCGGGGGGACAGTCGCACTGGTCCTTCTCCTGGATTCGACGTCGGGCGTGTCCGCGGGAGGCAACCCTAACGTTATTGGAAACCGTTACCGTTCTACTTTAGCGGACCGGAACGGGACTTTTGACCGGACCCGGGTGGCCGTGACAGGCAACACACAGCTACGGTCCGTGCATGCCCAGGTCCCGACAGCCTCGCCGCCAGGCAACTCTGGCCTCGATCGCGGCCGAGCTGAAGATCTCGCGGACCACGGTTTCCAACGCCTACAACCGGCCCGATCAGCTGTCCGCGGAACTGCGCGAACGCGTCCTCGAAGTCGCCAAGCGACGCGGCTACCCCGGACCGGACCCGATGGCGCGGTCGCTGCGCACCCGCAAGGCCGGGACCGTCGGTGTCCTGCTCACCGAAGCGCTGAGCTACTCGTTCCGCGACCCCGCCGCCATGACCTTCCTGTCCGGACTGTCCGAGGCCTGCGAGGCCGCCGGACAGGGTCTGCTCCTCGTCCCGGCCGGTCCGGGCCGCGACGACGAAGAGGCCGCACAGGTCGTGCACCGATCCTCCGTCGACGGTTTCGTCGTCTACTCGGTGCCCGACGGCGACCCCTACCTGGCGGCCGTCCTCGAACGGCACCTGCCGATCGTGGTGTGCGATCAGCCGCGCGGCATCGCCACCGCGCCGCTCGTCGGCATAGACGACCGCGGTTCGATGCGACGCCTCGCCGAGTACCTCATCGGATTGGGGCACCAGCGGATCGGCATCGTCTCCATGCGGCTGGGGCGCGACCGCCACGACGGTGTCGCCGACGCCTCGCGTTTCGCCACCGAGAGCTTCCATGTGCAGCACGAACGGATCCGCGGGGTGCAGGAGGCGATGACCGCCGCCGGACTCGACCCCGCAGAACTCACCGTCGTCGAGCGGTACGCCCACACCACCGACGACGGTGCAGCGGGTGCCGCCCAGGCAATGACGGCCGATCCGCGGATCACCGCGCTCATGTGCACCACCGACGTTCTGGCGCTGGGTGCGCTCGCGTGGGCGCACAACTCCGGCCTCGATGTACCCGGGCACCTGTCGATCACCGGCTTCGACGGCATCGACGAGGCGTTGCGCGAGGGACTGACCACCATGCGTCAGCCGCAGAAGGAGAAGGGCCGCCGCACCGGCGAACTTCTGCTCGCGGCCCCGGCCCACTCCGGGGTCGCTCAGGTCGAGACGCTGGAGACCGAACTGCTCCCCGGACGCACCGCCGGTCCGGCCGAAAGACTTTGGTGCGCCGAATAATCCGCGCGTAAGTCGCATCCGCGCGGCAGGAAGACAGTAGCGCGGGGCATCCCGTGCGCGGCTGTCGTTCCCGTCGGCGACCGCGTGCTACCCGACTGCTGCAGGCCGTTGCGTACATCCGTAGCAGTCTGTCTCGCAGATTGAGGTAGCGGACTACTCGTGTGGTGGCCGGCCGCTCGCCCTACCGTCGAATCGTGGCCGCACCTCGCGACCGCGGCGAGCCGTTCGCGGCAGTCGCCGAACTCGAACATGCAAGAAACCGAGGGTGTTTCGTATGTCTACTTCTCTGGAATTCCTCCACTACCACGTCGCCGAGGACCCGGCGGTGTCCCCGGGTGAGAACGCGCGGACGCCGGAGTCGTTCCCGGCCGGGGCCGCCGCGCCGGAATTCGACGCCCCCGCACCGATCTTCACCAGCAACGAGGCGGCAGCCCGGTTCTACGTGGATCAGCTGCTCCGGAGCGACGACCGCCCCGCCCTCGAATCGCTGGTGGAACCCGAACGGCCCGAACGGGTACCGGGTCTGGTGTTCGACGGTGAGCAGGACCTGCGGGCGGCCGGGACTCGGCAGGTGCGCTTCCATCAGACGTCACGGAACATCCCGGTTTTCGGGTCCGGGGCCGTCGTCGAGATGACCGAATCACGCGAACTCGTGAGTGTGAACGCGCGGCTCGACGAGGTCACCGGTGTCGACCCGATCGAGTCGCTCGACCGAGCGGAGGTGCTCGCGCGGCTCGCTCGGTACACCGGCAGCGATCTGCCTCCCGACGTCGGGGTGGGCGCGACCCTCACCTTCTACAAGGACGAGGACTCGGGGTCGTGGCACCTGGCATGGCTGTTCACCGAGGTCCCGGCCGAGCCTCCCGCCACCGGCGACGAAACCGCCGACGACGCGGACGAGATTCGCGGGATGGGACCTCGCCCGGTCCCGCCGTCCTTCGACTACCTCGTCGATGCCCACGACGGGGAGATCCTGTTCTGCTACAGCGCCGTGGCGACCGCGCTGCCGACCCCGGCCCGGTGCGTCGGAATCGACGAGAACGACGACCGTCAGACGTTCCTCGGGCAGCTGGTGGATCCGGGCGGCACCACCTGCCGGCTCTCCGATCCGCTGCGTGCGGTCCACACCTACGATCTGCGGTTCGCGGATCTCGACAGCGATCCACCGGTGCCGCGGAATCCCGTCGAGGCCCCCACGAGCGACTTCGGCACGACCAACCGGGCCGCCGTCTCCGCGCACCTCAACGCTTCCCGGGTTCAGGACTTCTACAAGGTCGTCCTGCAGCGCGACGGCATCGACGACAAGGGCATGGATCTGATCTCGCTGGTCAATGCCACCGCGGCAAGCATGGAACCTCCGCCGACGCTGCTGAACGCCTTCTGGTGGAAGCGTCGGATGTGGTACGGGCAGATCTCCCGGAACGGCCGGCTCGTCAGCCTGTCGCGATACCTCGACGTCATCGGCCACGAACTCACCCACGGGGTGATCGAGTCGACGTCGAACCTCGTGTACGCAACCCAGTCCGGGGCGCTCAACGAGTCGTACGCGGATGTCGCGGGCGTCATCATCGGCAACTGGTACACCGCCCCGGACCGCCACGACGTCGGCACGTGGGACTGGAAGATCGGCGCCGGTCTCCGCCCGGACGGCCGACCGCTCCGCGACTTCGAAGACCCCACCCGAACCGGACATCCCGCGCACATGAACAACTTCCGTGCGTTGCGTCCCGGCGAGTTGCCGAGCAACCGCAACGATCAGGGCTGGGTCCACTTCAACAGCAGCATCCACAACAAGGCGGTGCACAACCTGCTCACGATGACCAAGAACGGGGCGCGCGTGTTCACGGTCGAGGACGTCGCGGTCCTGACCTACCTGGCGATGGCCCGGCTGACACCGCGAGCGACGTTCACCGACGCGCTCCAGGCCACCGTCGACGTCGGACTGACCTACTTCGGTGGCGACCCGGACCGGAAGGGCAAGGTCGACACGATCCGGGAGGCATACCGCCTCGTCGGCATCACGTGAAGTGTCGAACGACCGCCGCCGACGAAAACGACACCCGCTCACGTCCAGGACGTGAGCGGGTGTCGTTTCGGTATGCGCCTCAGGCCGACGGCCCCGACAGCGTGTGTCCCGACAGCAGTTGGGCGCAGCGCAGGAGCCCGATGTGGCTGTACGCCTGCGGATGGTTGCCCAGAGCCCGTTCGGCGACCGGGTCGTACTCCTCGCTGAGCAGACCGGTCGGACCGGCCGCCGCCACGAGCTGTGCGAACAGGGCCTCCGCCTGAGGGCGGGCGCCGACCAGCAGATAGGCCTCGACGAGCCACGCGGCGCACAGGTGGAAACCGCCCTCGGTGCCGGGCAGTCCGTCCTCGTGCCGGTACCGGTACACCGTCGAGCCGCTGCGGAGTTCGGCCTCGGTCGCCACGACCGTCGCATAGAACTTCTCGTCGCTCGGATCGACCAGGCCGGTCAGACCGACGAACAGCGTCGCGGCGTCCAGGTCGGTGCCGTCGTAGGCCGCGGTGTAGGAGCGGACGTCGTCGTTCCAGCCCTTCTCCCGCACCTCGTCGGCGATCTCGTCCCGAAGTTCCGTCCAGCCCTCACCGGCGGTGCGGCCGAACTTCGCGGCCAGCGTCAGGGCCCGGTCGACGGTGAGCCAGCCCATCACCTTCGAGTACACGTGGTGCCGCGGGTTGTCGCGGATCTCCCAGATGCCGTGATCGGGTTCGAACCACCGTCGCTGCACGGCGGTGACCATGGCACACACCAGGTCCCAATCGCGGTCGGTCAGCGCTTCGGCGTGCGGGATGCCGCGTTCCTCGCGTCGGTGCGCGAGTCCCGAGATCAGGTCGACGATCGGGCCGAACACGTCGAGCTGCACCTGCTGGTTGGCGGCGTTGCCGACCCGCACTGGCCGGGACCCGGCGTAGCCGGGCAGGTTGTCGAGCACCGCCTCGGGCGGAAGCGGCCCGCCGGCAAGCGAATACAGCGGGTGCAGGCGTTCCGGCCCGGGGATCGTCTCGAGCACGCGGTGCACCCAGTCCAGGTAGGCCTCGGCCTCGCCGAGCGAACCGACACCGACCAGGGCGTGGGCGGTGAGCGCGGCGTCGCGGAGCCAGCAGTAGCGGTAGTCCCAGTTGCGGACGCCGCCGATCTCCTCGGGCAGCGATGTCGTCACCGCGGCCAGGATCGAGCCGGTCGGCTCGTGGACCAGGCCGCGCAGCGTGAGTGCCGACCGCTTGATGAGGTCCGGTTTGAGCGGCGGCAGGTCGAGTTCCGCTGCCCACTGCCACCAGTACGCCTCGGCCTGTGCGCGCCGCTCCACCTCCGCAACCGGGTGAGGGCTCAAATCTTCTGTTCCGCAACGGAATTCGAGGATGATGTCGTTCTCCGACGGGTCGACCACCGCATGCGCGGTCTGCTGCGTTCCGTCGGTAGTGATGTCCCACCGCACGCCGGGGGAGCGCAGCACGTACGGCTCGTTGAGGCCGAACACCCGCAGGCCGTCGTCGACGGCCTCGAGGCTGACCTGTCCCTGCCCGAACTCGGGGCGCGGGGCGAACGTGACGACCGCCTTCGCGGTGCCGGTGATGACGCGCGTCAGATCGGTACGGCCGGGTTCGACGTCGTGCGGCAGGTAGTCGATGACCGCGAGGCTCGCCCACCGGGTCACCACGGTCATCGTGGAGTCGACGTACCGCTGGCTCAGCGGCAGGGCCTCGCGGAGCGGGCCGATCGTGAAGTGACCGGCGGCCTCCCCGCCGAGCAGATGCGCGAACACCGCGGCCGAATCCGGTTCCGGATGGCACAGCCACGAGACGGTGCCATCGGGGGTGATCAGGGCCTTGGTCCGGGGACTCGCGAGCATGGTGAGACGCTCGATGCGCGGGGCGTCCGCACCGGACAGCCACGTGCGGCGCTGGTCGAGCAGGAACGCCATGGCCGCGGCGACGTCCTCGGTGCTCGACACCCGGAACTCGGCGCTGGTCTCGCCGTCACCGACCTTGATTCCGACATCCGGCCCGTGCAGCGACCGGAACGCCTTCTCGTCGGTGACGTCGTCACCGAAGAACACCGCCGCCGTCGCCGATTCCTGATGCCGGATGATGTCGAGGGCGCGACCCTTGTCGGTGGGCACGACGGACAGCTCGATCACGGACTTGCCCTCGGTGACCTGCACGCCGGGCAGGCGCGCCAGGTCGGCGCGGACGGTGGCCAGCGCGAGCTCGGCGTCGCGTTCACTGGCGTTGCGCACGTGCAGGGCCGCGCTCGCCGGTTTGATCTCCACGTGCACGCCGTCGTAGAGCCGGGCGACGTTGTCGAGTCCGGAGATGATGCCGCGCAGCAGCTCCTTGGCGTCGGTGTCGATGGCGTGCACGAATCCGATGTCGAACTCGGAGCCGTGGCTACCGACCAGCTGGACCTCGGCGGGAAGACGCGACAACGCTGCCAGGTCCTTGAGGGCGCGGCCGGAGATGACGGCGGCCGACGTCGACGGCAGCCCCGCGAGCGCGCGCAGGGCGCGTACCGATTCGGCGTGAGGGAACGCCTTGTCGGGATCGGCGACGATGGGCGCGACCGTTCCGTCGTAGTCCGACGCCACGAGCAGTCGGGGGGATCGCGCGACCGTGACGAGTGCGCGACGCAGATCGATCGGGAGGTCTTGGGCGCTCATTCTTCCCACGGTAGGGGAATAGGTCCCGCCCGTCGCTCCGGATGCACGGTTCGGGGCGTGTTCCCGGTTACAGGGCCCGCCCCGGGCGCGCTCAGGACCCGGCGACGGGCACCTGCGCGGGCCGGCGGGAGCCGTCTCCGAGCAGCAGTTCGACGGTGAGCTCGAGCCTGCGGGCGACGTCGGTCGCCGACGAGCGGCGGGTCAGCCACGCCACGAGATTCGACAGCCACACGTCGCTGATGACGCGCGCGACGGCCAGCTCCTCCTCGGTGGGCTCGCCTTCGTTCATCGCGCGGGCGAACAGCCGGTCCATGAGCTGGCCGACCCGGTCGACCTCGGCGGCAGCCGAGGCGTCGGCGAACATGAACGCGCGCGTCATCGCTTCGGTGAGCAACGGGTCGCGCTGCATGGCGCGGGTGATGAGGCTCAGGATCAGGTTCATGCGTTCGAGCGGGGTGTGGCCCGGCGGGATCTTGCCCTTGCTGTCGATGCGTGCGAATTCCCGGCCGAGCGCGGACACCAGCAGGTGCACCTTGGACGGGAAGTACCGGTAGAGGGTGCCCACCGCGACGTCGGCGCGCTCGGCGACCGCGCGCATCTGCACGGCCTCGTATCCCCCCTTGGAGGCGAGCGCCAGGGTTGCGTCGAGTATCCGCTTGCGGCGTTCTTTCTGGGCGTTGGAACTGAGATCGTCCTCGGTGAGGGCGGACAGCGTTCCACTTCCGGTCGAACGCGAGCTGGGCGGTATCGTCATGGACTTTTTCCTCACACCTTGACTCTGAACCGGTGTCATATTAGAACACGTTCTAGACGTTGATGTCATTTTTCGAAAGGCGGAGATCCGCTGTGAGTATCGCCACCACCGAGGAGCAGCGGGCTGTCCAGGCCTCCGTGCGTGCTTGGGCGCGCTCTGCGTCTCCGATAGACAAGTTACGCCACCAGCCAGCGGAAATGTGGCAGGGGGGCTGGGGTTCACTCGCCGAATTGGGCCTGTTCGGGGTGGCTGTTCCCGAATGTGCGGGCGGGCTCGGCGCCACCACGGTGGATCTGGCCGTGATGCTCGAGCAGGCCGCGCACGAACTGGCACCGGGACCGGTTCTCACGACCGCGCTCGCCGCGCTCGTGTTCGGTTCCGGCGGCGACTCCGCCGCCAAGACGGCCGCCCTGCTGAGCGAGGGCACGGTGCCCGTGGCCGCCGCGCTCGATCTCGCGGTCGACGCGACCGACGCCACCGACGGACTGACCCTCAGCGGCGACGCCGGACCCGCGATCGCCGCGGAGCCCGGTGTGGCGGTCCTCGTCCGCGTCGCCGGTTCCGGCGGCGAGGAGCGCTGGGCGCTCGTCGACGCCGACAGCCCCGGCCTGCACCTCGAGCCCCTCGACACCCTCGACAAGTCCCGCGCACTGGCAAGGGTCCGGCTCGACTCGGTCGCGGTCACCGCCGACCGTGTCGTGACCGTGCGCTCCGGTCTGGTCCGGGACCTGGCCGCGACACTCGCCACCGCCGAACTCGCCGGCATCGCCGGCTGGGCGCTGACCACCGCGGTCGAATACGCGAAGATCCGCGAACAGTTCGGGCAGCCGATCGGTGCGTTCCAGGCGATCAAGCACCTGTGCGCCGAGATGTTGTGCCGCACCGAGAAGATCCGTGCCACCGCATGGGACGCGGCCTCCGCCGCCGACACCGCGCCGGACGAACTGCCCATCGCCGCGGCCGTCGCGGCCGCCGTCTCGCTCGACGCCGCGGTGCAGACCGCCAAGGACGCCATCCAGGTGCTCGGCGGCATCGGGTTCACGTGGGAGCACGACGCCCATCTGTATCTGCGTCGCGCCGTGGCCACCCGCCAGCTGCTCGGTGGGTCCACGTGGTGGCGTGCGCGGGTCACCGCGCTGACCCGCGCGGGCGTCCGCCGTCACCTCGGCATCGACCTGTCGGAGTTCGACGACGAGCGCGCCCGCATCCGCGCCGAGATCACCGAGTTCGCCGGTCTTCCGGAACGGGAGCGGCGCAACGCATTTGCCGAATCCGGCTACCTCGCGCCGCACTGGCCCGCACCGTACGGCCGAGGCGCCCGCGCCGCCGAGCAGATTCTCATCGACGAGGAACTCGCTGCGGCCGGTGTGGAACGGCCCGATCTGGTGATCGGCTGGTGGGCGGTGCCCACGATCCTCGAGCACGGAACCCCCGAACAGATCGAGCGATTCGCGATGCCGACGCTGCGCGGCGACATCGTCTGGTGCCAGCTCTTCTCCGAGCCCGGCGCCGGTTCCGATCTCGCGGCGCTGCGCACGACCGCGGAGAAGGTCGACGGCGGCTGGAAGTTGCAGGGGCAGAAGGTGTGGACGTCGCTCGCCCAGGTCGCCGACTGGGCGATCTGCCTGGCCCGCACCGACCGCGACGCACCGAAACACAAGGGCATCACCTACTTCCTGGTGGACATGAAGTCCGCGGGCATCACCGTCTCGCCGCTGCGCGAGATCACCGGTGACGCACTGTTCAACGAGGTCTTCCTCGACGGTGTGTTCGTTCCCGACGACTGCGTGGTCGGTTCGCTCGGAGGCGGCTGGAAACTGGCGCGCACCACCCTCGCGAACGAGCGGGTGGCGATGGGCAGCAAGTCGTCGCTCGGCAAGGCGATCGAGGACCTGATCGAGCTGTCCAGCCCCGGCGACCCGGTCGCCGAGGATCGCATCGCCACCCAGATCGGCGAGGCGATGGCGGGCTCGCTGCTCGACCTGCGCACGACCCTCGCGCAGCTCGGTGGTCAGGATCCGGGCCCGGCGTCGAGCGTGCGCAAGCTCATCGGTGTGCGGCAGCGGCAGGACACCTCCGAGCTGGCGATGGACCTGGCGGGGGAGGCCGGGTGGGTCGAGGGTCCGCTCAGCCGCGAGTTCCTCAACACGCGCTGCCTGACCATCGCCGGCGGCACCGAGCAGATTCTCCTCAGCCTGGCCGCCGAACGTCTGCTGGGACTGCCCCGGTGACCGGGACTTGCACAGCTCGGACCCGCTCAGCGGTGCTACAACGTGGCACACGTTCTAATCGAAGGTGGAATTGTGGACTTCGCACGTGACGAGACGCAGGAGGCGGTGGCGGAAGTCGCCGTCGACCTGCTCGCCCGCGACCTGACCGCAGACGACCTGTGGTCCGCGCTCGCCGGCGCCGATCTGCTCGCGCTGGCCCTACCCGAACGCCTCGGCGGCGCCGGACTCGGTGTCGGTGAGGTCGCGACGGTACTGACCGAGATCGGCCGCAAGGCCGCGCCGGTCCCGGCCCTGGCCACGCTCGGCTTCGGGGTACTGCCCGTCGTCGCGCTGGCCACCGACGAGCAGCAGGACGCGCTGCTCGCCGACGTCCCGGGCGGGGCCGTGCTCACCGCGGCACTGTCCGAGCAGGGCCGGCCGTTCCCGGCCGCCCCGGCCGCGACCGCGGTGCCCGTCGACGGTGGCCACGCGGTCACCGGCTACTTCGTCGCGGTCCCGCATGCCGCGACCGCGCGGCACATCCTGGTCCCCACCGACGCCGGTGTCGTCGCCGTCGACGCGACCGCCGACGGTGTCACCGCGACCGCGAGCCCGTCCGCCGCGGGAAGCCCCGAGTTCTCGGTGCGGTTCGACGGTGCGGTCGGCACACTCCTCGGCGACGGCGCGGATCCGGCCGCCGACGTCGCGGTCCTGTACCGTCTCGCGCTCGCGTCGATCGGTGCGTACGCGGACGGACTGCTCGACGGTGCAACGGCATTGACCGCCGAACACCTGAGCACGCGCCATCAGTTCGGCAAGCCGCTCGCGACCTTCCAGGCCGTGGCCCAGGAGATCGCCGACGTCTACGTCACCGCGCGCACCCTGCACGTCGCGGCGCTCGCGTCGGCCTGGCGCGTCGCTCACGACGGGGCCCGCTCGGCGGCGGTGGACGACGATCTGGACGTCACCGCCTACTGGATCGCCGAGGAGCTGCCGCCCGCGATGCGGGTGCTGCACCACCTGCACGGTGGCATCGGGGTCGACGTGACCTACCCGCTGCACCGCTATTCCTCGACCGCCAAGGATCTGGCGCGCCTGATCGGCGGCGCCTCGTACCGACTCGACCTCGTGGGGGCCCGGTGTTCATCGATCTGACCGACGAGCAGCGCGCGCTGCAGGCGGAACTGCGAACCTACTTCGCGGATCTCATCTCCCCGGAGGAGGCCGCGATCATGCGCACGGAGCGGCACGGCCCCACCTACCGTGAGGTCATCCGCCGCATGGGCAAGGACGGCTGGCTCGGCGTCGGCTGGCCGAAGGAATTCGGCGGCCGCGGGTTCGGCGAGATCGAACAGCAGATCTTCGCCAACGAAGCGGTGCGCGCCGACGTCCCGCTCCCGAGCGTGACGCTGCAGACCGTCGGACCGACCCTGCAGGTGTACGGCACCGAGGAGCAGAAGCGGAAGTTCTTGCCCGCCATCCTCTCCGGTGAGGTGCACTTCGCGATCGGTTACTCCGAACCGGAGGCCGGCACCGACCTGGCCGCGCTGCGCACCAGCGCCGTGCGGGACGGCGACACCTATATCGTCAACGGCCAGAAGATCTTCACCACCGGCGGTCACGACGCCGACTACATCTGGCTCGCGGTGCGCACCGGCCCCGCCGACTCGCGGCACCGCGGCATCTCGATCCTCATCGTCGACACCACCGATCCGGGCTTCAGCTGGACCCCGATCATCACGTGCGACGGTGCCCACCACGTCAACGCGACCTACTACAGCGATGTGCGGGTCCCGGCGAACATGCTTGTGGGAGAAGAGAACAAGGGTTGGAAGCTGATCACCACCCAGCTCAACCACGAGCGCGTCATGCTCGGACCGGCCGGCAAGGTCGGCGGTCTCTACGATCACGTGGCCGCGTGGGCGAAGTCGCACGATCTGCTGGGTGAACCCGACGTGCGCCGCGCGCTCGGGGAGATCCACGCGACCT
The DNA here is from genome assembly GCF_048897285.1 of Rhodococcus sp. O3. Lineage (NCBI taxonomy): Bacteria > Bacillati > Actinomycetota > Actinomycetes > Mycobacteriales > Nocardiaceae > Rhodococcus > Rhodococcus sp. O3. The sequence goes on along the minus strand of NZ_JBMBTE010000076.1, from coordinate 6,023 downwards.
TCCGCCTCAACGAGCTGCTCAACTGGCAGGTCGCGGCCAGCGAATCCGAGGCCGTGGACATCGCGGACGCGTCGGCGACCAAGGTGTTCGCCACCGAACGCATCCAGCGGGTCGGCCGGCTCGCCGAGGAGATAGTCGGGCGCTACGGCGACCCCGCCGATCCCGAAACGGGTGAGCTGCTGAGCTGGCTGGACATGCAGATCAAGCGGAACCTCGTCATCACCTTCGGTGGTGGTGTCAACGAGGTGATGCGCGAACTGATCGCGACGGCGGGCCTGGGCATGCCCCGGGTTCCGCGGTGAGAGAGGCACTTTCGATGACGACACCCGAGGAGATCCTCGCCGCCGCAGAACGGGTTCGCGGTGACGGGCCGTCGAAGCCCCGCGCCGGACGCGACCCGGTGAACATGCCGATGATCCGCAACTGGCTCGAGGCGATCGGCGACGAGAATCCGATCTACACCGACCCCGACGCCGCGGTCGCGGCCGGGCACGGTGGCCTCGTCGCACCCCCGGCGATGGCGCAGGTGTGGACGATGCGCGGACTCGGCGCCAAGCGTGAGGAGGACGATCCGCTCGGCCGGATGACCGACATCCTCGACGACGCCGGCTACACGTCCGTGGTCGCGACGAACTGCGACCAGATCTACCACCGCTACCTGCGGCCCGGTGAAGAGGTCACGATCGAGTCCACCCTCGAGGACGTGGTGGGCCCGAAGAAGACCGGTCTCGGCGAGGGCTGGTTCTTCACGACCCGCAACATCTGGAAGGTCGGCGACGAGGTTGTCGCCGAAATGCTGTTCCGCATCCTGAAATTCGCGCCGCCCGCCAAGGAAGCGCCTCCGGCCGCGGACGCACCGGCGGTGCCGGAGGATCTCGACCCGACCCGGATGCTGCGTCCCTCCGCGTCGCCGGACTCGCAGTTCTTCTGGGACGGGGTCGCCGCGCACGAACTGCGCATCCAGCGCCGGCCGGACGGTTCCCTGCAGCACCCCCCGGTCCCGGCGCTGTGGCTCGACAAGACCGAAACCACCGACTATGTCGTGGCATCCGGTCGCGGCACCGTCTTCAGCTACGTCGTGCACCACGCACCGAAGGTGCCCGGCCGGTCGTTGCCGTTCGTCGTTGCGCTGGTCGAACTCGAAGAGAGCGGTGGGGGCGAGCGCAGCGACGGGGGAAGCATCCGCATGCTCGGGGAGTTGCGTGGTGTCGATCCTGCCGACGTGCGCATCGGCATGCCCGTCGAGGTGACCTACCTCGACTTCCCCGGCGACGACGAGACCGGCGGCGCACCGTGGACGCTCTACGCCTGGACCCCCCGTCAGGAGACCGCATGAACACCGCAACCGTGACCGTGGGGGAGACGCTGCCCGCCCTGTCCATCTATGGCGACCCGACCTTCATCGTGTCGACCGCGCTGGCCACCCGGGACTTCCAGGACGTCCACCACGACCGCGACCTCGCCCAGAAAAAGGGATCGAAGGACATCTTCGTCAACATCCTCACCGACACCGGCCTGGTGCAGCGTTACGTCACGGACTGGGCCGGTCCCCGCGCCGTGATCAAGTCGATCTCGCTGCGGCTCGGGGTGCCCTGGTACGCGTACGACACGCTGAACCTGACGGGCACCGTTGCGTCCGTCGACGACGGCCTGATCACCCTGGACATCGTGGGCAGCAACAGCCTCGGTAACCACATCAACGCCAAGGCCACCCTCGTGATCGGAGGTACCGCATGAGCGGGCTGTCCCGCCGCGCCGCCATCGTCGGCATCGGCGCCACCGACTTCTCCAAGGACTCCGGCCGCAGCGAACTGCGCCTCGCCGCCGAAGCGGTGCGCGCCGCCCTCGACGACGCCGGGCTGCGCCCCGAGGACGTCGACGGCCTCACGTCGTTCACGATGGACACCAACACCGAGGTCGCGGTCGCACGGTCGGTGGGGATCCCGAGCCTGAAGTTCTTCTCGCGCATCCACTACGGCGGCGGCGCCGCGTGCGCGACGGTGCAGCAGGCCGCGATGGCGGTGGCCACCGGTGTCGCCGACGTCGTCGTCGCCTACCGCGCGTTCAACGAACGCTCGGGCGCGCGCTTCGGTCAGGTCAACTCGGCGCTGGCCACGCAGGTCAACTCGTCGGGCACCGACAATGCGTTCTCCTACCCGCACGGTCTGAGCACCCCGGCGTCGTTCGTCGCGATGGTCGCGCAGCGGTACATGCACGTCACCGGCGCGACCAGCGCCGACTTCGGTACGGTCGCGGTCGCGGACCGCAAGCACGCCGCCACCAACCCGAACGCGTTCTTCTACGGCAAGCCGATCACGCTCGAGGACCACCAGAACTCCCGGTGGATCGCCGAGCCGCTGCACCTGCTCGATTGCTGCCAGGAGTCGGACGGCGGTGTCGCGATCGTGGTGACCAGTCCCGAACGCGCGAAGGACCTGAAGCAGGCGCCGGTGCTGATCGCCGGTGCGGCCCAGGGCAGCGCGGAGGACCAGTTCATCATGACCAGCTACTACCGCGACGGGTTGACGGGTCTGCCGGAGATGGGGATCGTCGGCAACCAGTTGTGGGAGCAGTCCGGCCTGACGCCGCAGGACATCCAGACGGCAGTGCTCTACGACCACTTCACCCCGTACGTGCTCATGCAGCTCGAGGAACTCGGTTTCTGTAAGCCCGGCGAGGCGAAGGACTTCGTCGCGGAGGGCGGTATCGAACTCGGCGGGCACCTGCCGCTCAACACGCACGGCGGGCAGCTCGGCGAGGCGTACATCCACGGCATGAACGGCATCGCCGAGGCAGTCCGGCAGATCCGCGGCACCTCGGTCAATCAGGTACCCGACGTCGAGAACGTACTCGTCACCGCGGGCACCGGAGTACCGACCTCGGGGCTCGTCCTGTCCCGATAGCGCTCCTGTCGGGGCCCGGTGAGTGGGATCGGTTGTGGTGGGACCGATCCCACTCGCGTATCGATGGGCAGGTAGCCGACGCACAGGAGTGGACGTGAACGAATTCGAGGGCAGGGTCGCGCTGATCACGGGAGCGGCACGTGGGCAGGGACGTTCGCACGCCGTCGCGTTCGCCGAGCGCGGCGCCGACGTGGTGATCTGCGATCGCTGCGACAACAGCGACGCGGTGTTCTACCCGCTCGCGACCGACGACGACCTCGCGGAAACCGTCCGCCTGGTCGAGGCCACCGGCCGGCGCGTGATCGCGGAGAAACTCGACACCGCCGACCGCGGCGCCCTCGACAAGCTCGTCGCGCGCGCCACCGACGAATTCGGCCGCATCGACATCGCGGTCGCCAACGCGGGGGTCTCCGTCGCGGCGCCCGTACAGGTGATGCCGCAGAACATGTGGGACGAGGCGATCTCGTCGAACCTCACGGGCGTGTTCAACACCATCGGCGCGGTCGCACGCGGCATGATCGAGCGCGGCTACGGCCGGATCGTGACCATCTCCTCGATGCTCGGCCGGGCCGGCAACACGAACATGGCGGCCTACAGCGCCTCCAAGTGGGGTGTCATCGGCCTGACGAAGAGCGCCGCACTCGACCTCGCGCAACACGGGATCACCGTCAATGCCGTTGCTCCCGGGAACATCTCGACCCCGATGATCCACAACGACTTCCTGTACGGCATGCTGCGGCCCGACCTCGAGAAACCGACCGCCGACGATGTGGCCCCGGTCTTCACGACCCTGCACGCGCAGCCGGTGCCGTGGCTCGATCCCGCGGAGATCACCCGGGTCGTGCTGTTCTTCGCCGCCGAGGCCGCCGCGCACATCAGCGGCACCGTCCTGCCGGTCGACGCGGGTAACGCGGCACGGGTGACCGGCTGATCCGTCCACCGAGTGGTTGTGCCGATCGGTGCGTCGTTCACCGGGTTGCGGCGCCGAGAGCGGGATACCGTAAAGGACGTCGGCGGCGGTGCCGGCACCCGCATTCCGATTGCCGGACGCCCGGCCGAGTGGACCGGAACGAACGGCTCGGCCGCTCGGAGGGATCAGCCATGACGCAAACGAACGGGCACGTCGTCCACCACCCGACCCGCGAAGAGCGCGTCGAGACCGGTCTCGCGGCGCGGCGCACCACCCCGATCGCGGCGCTCGCGGAGGTCTCACCCGAGGAACCGCGTGATCCCATGGTGTTGCTCGAGCGGCAGGCGGCGACCCGGATACCGCAACTGGTTCCGGTCCGGTACGGGCGGATGTCGAGTTCCCCGTTCGCGTTCTACCGCGGCGCTGCCCTGGTGATGGCGGACGATCTGTCGCGCACCCCGAACAGCGGCCTGCACTGCCAGTTGTGCGGGGACGCGCACCTGAGCAACTTCGGGCTCTACGCCACGCCGGAACGGAAACTGGCATTCGACGTCAACGACTTCGACGAGACCTATCCGGGTCCGTTCGAATGGGACGTCAAACGGCTCGTGGCGAGCCTTGCGGTCGCTGCCCGCGACAACGGGTTCACCGGTAAGGAACGCAAACGGATCACCCGGGCGTGCGTCGCCGAGTACCGCGAGACGATGCTCGCCCAGGCCGAGCTGGGGAACCTGGCGGTCTGGTATTCCCACGTCGAACCGTCCACCGAACTCGTGGATCTGCGTGACGAACTCGATTCGACGATGAAGAAACGCACCCGCAAACTCATCGAGAAATCGATGACCCGCGACAGCGTGCAGGCGCTCGGGAAGCTCACCACGCTCATCGACGGCAAACGCCGGATCATCAGCGCACCACCGCTCGTCGTCCCGATCGAGGAGGTCTTCGCCGACCTCGACACCGAATTGATCTACAAGGAGCTGCACGAACGTCTCCGGTCCTACCGGTCGACCCTGCAGTGGGACCGGCGTGTCCTGCTCGAACAGTTCGAATTCGTACAGGCCGCCCGCAAGGTGGTCGGCGTCGGCAGCGTCGGCACCCGCGCCTGGATCATGTTGCTCCGCGGACGGGACGACGACGACCCGTTGTTCCTGCAGGCCAAGGAAGCCCAGCGATCGGTGCTCGCAGACTATGTCGACGGCCCGACGTTCGAGAACGAAGGCGAACGCGTCGTCAACGGTCAGCGGCTCATGCAGGCCGCGAGCGACATCTTCCTCGGCTGGCAGGCGGGCGTGGGCGCGGACGGAGTGCAGCGGGACTTCTACATCCGGCAACTCCGCGACGGCAAGGGCTCGGCGGTCGTCGAGGTGATGAGCCCGACGGGAATGGCGTTGTACGGCAGGTTGTGCGGCCGGGTGCTCGCCTACGGGCACGCGCGGTCGAGCAACCGCGTCGCGATCGCCACATATCTCGGTTCCGACGCGGAGTTCGACGAGGCGATCGCGGAATTCGCGGAAGTGTATTCCCAGCGCAACAAGAACGACAGAAAGCTGCTCCTCGCCGCGATCGACGAGGGCAGGGTGAAGGCCCGCGTGGGAATCTGAGAAGACTCGACCGCCAATTTTGGCGAACTGCACGGAATTCCGCTGCGCGCGGGAGCAAGATAGCCGGTGGATCCTCCGCAGGAGGGTCCGTTCGTCCTGCGCACTCGGAAAGGTGCACGTCATGGATTCGTTTTGGGATTACGTGTGGTACACGATCGTCGTGTTCGCCTTCGTGGCGTACCTGATCGTGCTGTTCCAGATCCTGGTCGATCTGTTCCGGGATCACACCGTCTCCGGCTGGGTCAAGGCGGTGTGGCTGATCGCGCTGGTGTTGTTCCCGTACCTGAGTGCGTTCATCTATCTGATCGTCCGGGGCCGCGGCATGGCCGAGCGTGCGCGCGCAGCGCAGGTCGAAGCCAAGCAGGCCACCGATCAGTACATCAGGGAGGTCGCGGGAAAGTCGCCCGCCGAAAGTATTTCGGAGGCCAAGTCGCTCCTGGACTCGGGAGTGATCACCGAGGCGGAGTTCCAGCAGCTCAAGGCACACGCACTGGGTAAGACGGCCACGAGCTGACCGGCGGGCCGAACCCGGCGCGCTCACCTTCCGAATGTTCTTCCGAGCGCACAACCCCTCCTTTTCCGAGCGAACGTACCGTTCGGTTCCTT
>NZ_JBMBTE010000075.1:0-25322 GCF_048897285.1 Rhodococcus sp. O3 | reverse complement strand
CATCGGGGGCATAGGCCGTCCACGACCTTCTCTCCGGGGCGCGCCCATCGGCCGCACGCGCACCTGCTCGGCCACCACATCCGTCCACTCCGTCCCGCTCACCGTGTCACCGCATTCCATAGTGGCGGGTGCGGTCGGGGACGGCTGTATCGGATCGATCACTCTTGGCGGTGCCGGCCGGAGTGCGACCCGTCGCCTATCGGGCGGGTGCGGTGTCGGTCTCGACGATCGAGTACTCGCCGGCGTCACCGGCGAGCGGGCGGCTGCGCTCGCCGTGGATGTTCACCGGGACGTCCCCGGCCAGGGTGATCCGGTGCAGGCGACGGTACTGCTCGTCGTAGTCGGCGACCGCGTAGTGCTGGGTGGCGCGGTTGTCCCAGATCGCAACGTCGCCGGGCTGCCAGTTCCAGCGAGTGGTGTATTCGAGCTTCTGGTGGTGGTCCTGCAGCAGCCGGAACAGGGCGTGGGACTGGTTGCCGCTGAGACCGACGAAGTTCTTGACGAAGTGGCCGAGCAGCAGCGACCGCTCCCCGGTCTCCGGGTGCACCCGCACCACCGGATGCTCGGTCTCGAACAGTTCGGAGCGGAACTCGTCGCGGTACTCGGCAGTCCGCTCGGTGGCACGCTCGGCGCTCTCGGCCGCGTAATCGTAGACGTTGGTGTGGACGGCCCACAGGTTCTCCACGAGCGCCTTCAGCGGCGCCGGCAGTCCCTCGAACGCGGCGACACCTGACGCCCACACCGTCGACCCGCCGTACTCGGGCAGGGTCACCGCACGCAGGATCGACGCCTTCGGAATGCGGTCGACGAACGAGACGTCGGTGTGCCAGCTGTTGGCCTTGCCGTAGTCGGAGTCGATCGGCAGGATCCGGACTCCGCGTGACTTGACGGTCGGATGCGCGGTCGTCGGTGTGCCGAGCAGTTCCGCGAACGCGTACTGCGCGTCGTCGTCCAGGTGGTCCTGCCCGCGGAAGAAGATCACCTTGTGTTCGCCGAGCGCGCGGCGGATCAGGGCGACCGTCGCCGGGTCGAGGTCGCCCCCGAGCCGGACGCCGTCGATGCGGGCACCGAGATGTGCGCCCAGCTTCACGACGGTCGGGGTGGTCGATGCGGTGGTGGGGGATGCGAAATCGACGGACATGACGGGCCTTTCGCGACGAAGTGGGTGGATGCGCCCATGCAAACACCGGGTCCCTCGTGGCAGAACCATTCGGCTCAGCATGATTCGGGGAGTGGCGGGCGCCGCGGCAATTCCCTACCGTCTCGGCCTGAATTGGACAGCCGCGTCCACACGCGTTATGTTCGACGGCATGTCAGCAGGCCGCCACTCCGCCCCGCGGGTCACGTACGTGACCGCCGCGCTGGGCTCGCGCTTGCCTCTGGCACGGGAACTCTGTTGTCGTCGTCACGGTGCCATCAAGTAGTTTCGCGCCGGGTCCGAGCCTGTTCTGGCTTTCCCTCTGATCGACTGTTCGACGACGTCCACGCACGTCGGAGCGGTTCGGCGCGTTCATGACCGTGTCACGCCAGCCCGTCCGGGCCGAATCACGAGGATTCCACACCTGTGTCGACTTCCACGCTTCCCGTCCAGTCCGCTCGCACCTCCACCACCGGCTCCCGTCGCATCGCGCAGACCGCGACCGCCCGGGCCCGTTCCACCGCTCGGGTGCAGATCGTCGCGCCGGACCTGCGGATCGCCGACGGCACCGCGGCGTCGGTGTTCCGGGTCGCCGCGGCCCGCGGACCGGTGTCCCGCGACGTCGCCGCGAAGGTCACCCGCCTGAGCATCGCCACCGTCAACCGGCAGGTGTCGGCCCTGCTCTCGGCCGGATTGCTCCGTGAGCGTGCCGATCTCGCGGCCTCGGGCGCCATCGGCCGTCCGCGCGTCCCGTTCGAGGTCGACCACGAGCCGTATCTGACCATCGGCATCCACATCGGCGCCGTCGTCACCGGGATCGTCGCAGCGGATCTGCGCGGCCGCATCATCGGTGCCGTCGAAATCCCCACGCCCCGAGGCGATCAGGATGTCGTCCTGGGGGCGATCACCGCGAGCGCGCGGTCGTTCGCGTCCCGCTGGCACCGCCGCACCCCGTTGTGGGTGGGGGTCGCGCTCGGCGGCCGCGTCGACTCGGAGACCGGCCTCGTCGACCACCCGCGGCTCGGCTGGAGCGGCGCGCGTGTCGGCGCGATCATCGGCCGCGGCATGGGTCTGCCCGTCTCGGTCGCCGCGCACGTCGAGGCGATGGCCGCGTCGGAACTGCTGCTCACCCCCGACCGTGAGGCCGACGTCAAGGGCACCGGCCTCTACTTCTACGCCCGCGAAACCACTGGTATCGCAATCACTTTCGACGGGCGCGTGCACACCCCGAACGGCGGTCCCGGATCGATCGCGCACCTGCCGACCGGCTCGACGGCCGTGTGCTCGTGCGGTGCGACCGGCTGCCTCGAGGCCACCGTCAGCGACCGAGCGGTGCTGCTGAAGGCCCGCGAGGCCGGCCTGCTCGGCGACGTCGAGGATCCGACGATCGGCGCGCTCTACAAGCTCGCCCGCGAGGGTTCGGCACCCGCACACGAGATCCTCGTCGACCGTGCCACCGTCCTCGGCCGCACCGTCGCGATGCTCCGCGACCTGTTCAACCCCGACCGCGTCACCCTCGGCGGCCAGGCGTTCACCGAGTACCCCGCCGGCGTGCCGCACGTCGCCGAGGCGTTCGCGCGGGCATCGAACCTGCCGCGCAAGGACATTCGCATCACCGGGTTCGGCAACCGGGTGCAGGCACATGCGGCCGGCGTGGTGTCGTTGAGCTCGCTGTACTCCGACCCGCTCGGCTCGATGCGGCGGTCGCGCGGCTAGGGTATGTCTCCGCCCCGGGGGAGTGCCGACGTTCGGGTCACAACGTCGTGCGCTCCGCCGTGGTGGCGATGTCGTCGAGGTCGCGCTGCAGCGCCTTGCTCGTCGCGCGCATCGCAAGGGAACCGAAGACCGTCATCATGATCCGCGTGAACAGCCCGGGAGAGTCCGTGGCACCGGAGAACTCGACCGACAGTTCGGTGCCGTCGGCCCGGGGTGCCAACTCGAACACCGTGCGGTAGGCCGTGCCTCCCGATTCCGCTGTGACGACGGTGCGTCGCTCCGGTTCGACCTCGGCTACCCGCATTTCCTCGGTGGCGGACCTGCCGAACATCACCCGGGTCTCGCGCCAGCGGGTGCCGACCTCGTACCCCGTCGCATCGAGACGCTCGATTCCGGTGACACCGCTCAATGTTCGTGCGGCCTCGTCGATGTCGGTCAGGACCCGCCACACGGCGCTCGGCGGCGCCGCGATCGATCGACTCAGTGCGATCCGGTGTTCCATGTGCGCTCCTTCGGTACGGGCGGGAGTCGGAGTCGGCCGGGATCAGAGGGGGAGGGCGGTCTCCGCGAAACCGGGTTCGGCACCGCGCCGGCGGAACCATTCGATGCCGAAGGCCGCCTGCAACATGTCGTCCGGAAGCGACAGCATCGGGCCGAAGTCGCCGACCTGCGACGCATGAGCCTGCATGGCAGCACGTTTGGCGGCCATCGTCGCCGAGACGTCCACCGTCGTGGTGAGCTCCGACTCGGGCAGCCCGAACGAATCGAGATCCGGGGGCGTCCGGCCCTCGGTCATGTCCGGATTCGCCGCGATCAGGCGCCGCAGATGGTCACGGTTCAACGCCGATTCGTAGACGGCGTGATGACCGACCATCTCGCTCGCCCGCAACCCGACGTGATGCACCTGCACATGGTCGGGGTGCCCGTATCCGCCGTTCGGGTCGTAGATCGTGACGACGTCGGCGCCCTCCTCGTCCAGCACCGCAGCCAGCCGGCGGGCCGCCGAATCGACGTCGACGTTGCAGAACGCCGCGGGGTTCGCGTTCTCGGGCGTGCCGGCCATCCCCGAGTCCGCGTAACCGAGCGGAACGAGCCGGGCCACCCCGAGCGCGTCGGCGGATCGCTCGACCTCGGTCAGCCGCCGATCCGCCAGGCTCTCGCCGGGACGCAGCAGACCCTCCGGGACCTCACCGGCCGCGCCGTCCGTCGCGACCACCAGCACCACCCGGTGGCCCGCATCGGCAGCCAGGCGCATCACCCCGCCGGTGCCGAACACCTCGTCGTCGGGATGTGCGTGAAAGCAGACCAGGACACCCATACCGTGCATGCTGGCACGAATGACCGACACGCGGGGGACCGGAGAGAAGGACGAGCATCAGTGACACAGGGCGAGCAGCAATGACACAGAAGGACGAGCGTCGGTGACACCGAAAGCGGACGGTTCCTACCGCGCACTGTTCGCCGCGCCGGGCGCGGCCGCGTTCTGCGCCGCCGGGTTCGTCGCGCGGTTGCCGATCGCGATGGTGGGGATCGGCATCGTCACGATGTTCTCCCAGCTCCGCGGTGACTACGGGCTCGGCGGTGCCCTGTCGGCGGTGTTCGCATTGTCGTACGCGGCGTTGACGCCGCTGGTGTCCCGCGCGGTGGATCGGCACGGCCAGTACCGGGTACTGCCGGCGGCGTCGGCGATCAGCGCGGCCTCGACCGTCGCGATGCTCGCCGGAGTCCGGTTCGAAGCGCCGACCGCGCTGCTGTTCCTGTGCGCCGTCCCCGCCGGGCTCATGCCGACGATCGGCGCGATGGTCCGGGCCCGATGGACCGAGCTGTACCGAGGCACCGATCGGTTGCGGACCGCGTTCGCCCTGGAGGCCGTGATCGACGAGGTGTGTTTCATCGTCGGCCCGGTGCTGTCGGTGGGTCTGAGCGTCGCCCTGTTCCCCGAGGCCGGACCGCTGCTGGGGGCGGTGCTGCTGCTGGTGGGCACCCTCGCCCTCGCGGCCCAGCGCCGCACCGAACCACCCGTGACCGCACAGCATCCCGACGCTGTGGAACCGGAGCGTCCCGACGCTGTGGAACCGGAGCGTCCCGACGCTGTGGAACCGGAGCGTCCCGACGCTGTGGAACCGGAGCGTCCCGACGCTGCCGGTTCGGAGCGTTCACGCCACGGCACACTGCTCAGCCCCGCGCTGATCGCCCTCACCGCCGTGATGGTCGCGATGGGCACGATCTTCGGGGTCATCGACGTCGTCGGCGTCGCGTTCACCGCCGAGCGCGACGCGCCCGGCGCCGCGACATTCGTGCTCGCTCTGTTCGCGACCGGGTCCGCGGTGAGCGGACTCGTCTTCGGGGCACGCCGCGTGGCCGCCCCGCTGACCCGGCAACTGCTGATCGCCACCGCTGCGGTCGCCGTGCTGCTGTGGCCGCTGCTGCTCGCCGGCACCGTCCCCGCCCTGGCCGCGCTGTATCTGCTGGCCGGGATGACGATCTCGCCGACGATGATCGTGACGATGTCGCTCGTCGAACGCCTCGTCCCCGCCGACCGGCTCACCGAGGGCATCACCTGGACGGTCACCGGGCTCGGCGTCGGCGTCGCCGCCGGATCCGCGCTGGTCGGGCAGGTCATCGACCGGTCCGGCACGTCCGCGGGCATCGGGGTGGCACTCGCCGCGGGACTGATCGCCTGCACCCTGGCCGCCGGGATCCGGATGCGGACGCGGCTAACGTAGCCGCCATGACCGTGCATCAAGTTCGCGGTGCCGACGGCACTCGCATCGTCTACCGAACCTTCGGGGATCCTTCGTCGCGGCCGTTGGTACTGCTGCACGGATGGGCGCAGTCGTCGCACTGCTGGGGTGACCCGCTCCTCGAAGACCTCGCCGCCCGGTACCGGGTGATCGCCGTCGACCTGCGCGGGCACGGGTGCTCCGCCGCGCCCGCGGACGGATACGACGACCGCGCCGCGTGGGCGTCGGACGTGCGGACCGTGCTGACCGCCGAGAACTGCACCGGCACGGTACTGCTCGGCTGGTCCTACGGCGGCCTCGTCGTCTGCGACTACCTGGCCGTCCACGGGACCGAGAACGTCGCCGGTGTCGTGCTGGTCGGTGCGATCACAAGCATCGGCCGCGGCGAGAAGGGCGGCAAGGTCGGTGCGGCGATGCGCGCGGCGATCCCGGCAGCGATGTCCGAGGACCCGCAGATCGCGGTCCCGGCCCTCGGCGCGTTCGCCGAATCCCTCGTCGGGGCCGGTCGGTCCGAGGCGAGCGGGGAGACCGCCCAGGCACTGCTCGGCAGCAGCCTGAGGACGCCGCCGCGGGTCCGGTCCGCGCTGTTCGCCCGCGCTGTGGGAAACGACGACCTGCTGCGAGAACTCGACCTCCCGGTCCTGGTGTTGCACGGCACGGCCGATGCGGTGGTCGACCTCGCGGCGGCAGAGCATGCGGCGAGCCTCCTGCCCCTCGCGACCACCTCCTATTGGGACGGTGCCGGGCACGGCCCATTCGTCGAGGACCCGCGGCGGTTCGCCGAGGACGTGGTGCGCTTCGTCGACACGCTCGGGTAGGCGCGCGGGCGGCAACGGGGGCAGATGGGAGCGTGGGTGCCGGACAGGGCAGTATGGAGCCCGTGACGTCTCAGCCCGGCAGACCCCGACGCGTGGCCGTGATCTCGGTCCACACCTCCCCGCTGGCGCAACCCGGCACCGGGGATGCGGGCGGAATGAACGTCTACGTGCTGCAGACGTCGCTGCAGCTCGCCCGCCGCGGTGTCGAGGTCGAGATCTTCACCCGGGCCACGTCGTCGGCGGATCCGGCAGTGCAGGAAGCCGCACCCGGTGTCCTGGTCCGCAACATCGAGGCCGGCCCGTTCGAGGGTCTGGACAAGCACGATCTGCCCACCCAGTTGTGTGCGTTCGCGGCCGGTGTCCTGCGCGAGGAGGCCCGCCACGCGCCCGGATACTACGACCTGGTGCACTCCCACTACTGGCTGTCCGGCCAGGTCGGCTGGCTCGCACGGGACCGCTGGGGAGTGCCGCTCGTCCACACCGCCCACACGCTCGCCGCGGTGAAGAACGCGTCGCTGGCTGCGGGGGACACCCCGGAACCGGTGGCCCGGCAGATCGGTGAGCAGCAGGTCGTCGCGGAATCGGACCGGCTGGTCGCCAACACCGTCGACGAGGCGCACGCGCTCGAGAGCATCTACCGAGCCGATCCGGCGAAGATCGACGTGGTCGCGCCGGGCGCCGACCTCTCGCGCTACCGCCCCGGCGACCGCGCCCGCGCCCGGTTCGAACTCGGGCTCGATCCGCACGAGACGATCGTGACGTTCGTCGGCCGGATCCAGCCGCTCAAGGCGCCCGACGTGCTGCTACGTGCCGCCGCGCGTGCCGTTGCCGACGCACCGGACCTGCCGTTGCGGGTGCTGATCGTCGGCGGTCCGTCCGGAACCGGTCTCGAACGCCCGGATTCGCTGATCGAACTCGCCGCCGAACTCGGTATCACGGCGCGGGTGACGTTCCTGCCGCCGCAGCCCTCGGATCGGCTGGTGCAGGTGTATCGCGCGTCGGATCTCGTTGCCGTGCCGAGTTATTCGGAGTCGTTCGGGCTGGTTGCCATCGAGGCACAGGCGTGCGGTGTCCCGGTGATCGCTGCGAACGTCGGCGGTCTGGGTGTGGCGGTGCGCGACGGCGAGACGGGTGTGCTCGTCGACGGTCACCGCACCGAGGACTGGGCCGCGGCACTGGGATCGCTCGTCGCCGACCGCGGTCGCCGTGAGGTGCTCGCGGCCGCGGCGCCGCGGCATGCCGAGAACTTCTCGTGGGAACACACCGCAGACGGACTGCTCGCCGCCTACCGCAGGGCCGGTGCGCGACGGAACCGGGCGTTCGGGACCGGCGAGTACTCGATGCGCAGGCAGCGCGGACTGTGGAAGTTGCGTCGGACAGGAGGGGTGAAGGCATGAGTGCGGACCTGAGCGAACTGATCGAGTCGACGCTGCGCGACCGCGGCCTGAAGTTCTCCCGGAAGGAGGGCGGGCACTTCGTCGTCACGCTCCCCGGCGAGAACAAGCTGGAGACGACGACGCTGCTGACGCTCGGTAACCACGGGGTGCGTTTCGAAGCGTTCGTGTGCCGCAAGCCCGACGAGAACTTCGAGGGCGTCTACAAGTACCTGCTGCGGCGCAATCGCCGCCTGTACGGCGTGGCATACACGCTCGACAAGATCGGCGACATCTACCTGGTCGGCCGGCTGTCGGAGCAGTCGGTGACGCCGGAGGAACTCGACGCGGTGCTCGGGCAGATCCTCGAGGCGGCCGACTACGACTTCAATGTGCTGCTGGGACTGGGCTTCCTGACGTCGATCAAGCGGGAATGGGACTGGCGGGTCTCACGCGGGGAGTCGTTGCGCAATCTGGAGCCTTTCCGTCACCTGATCGAAAACGATGGTGCGGGAACGGAATCACCGGGCAAGTCCGACAATCGTTCCGGCGAGGCCGGCGATCACACGCCCGGCACGGCCGGGAATGTCACGTCCGAGGAAGCCACGCCGGACGGTTCGTGATCTGTCCGATACGCGTGACCCGGTCCACAGAAACCATGTGACGCTCGTCACGAAATGCTGCTGTAACGAAACGGTGGGTGTGCGCCGATAATTCGGGAGCGACCTGGCGTTTCTCCACGGTTGATCTTGAAATGTGGGACGGGCGTCCCGAAAAATTGGGGCGTGACCTTTCCGAGACGGGCGCTTAACGTCGTTATCGGCTCGAAACGACGAGCCCGGCCCGAACCCAACGGGCCCTACCGAATACCGACCCGCCGCCGCTTGCTCTGCCCCCGCGGGATCGGTCACACAAAACCTTCGAGGGGCAGGGGCGGCACGATCCGCAGTTCCGGACCCGCGTGTTTCGGGAGTCAGCGCTCACCAGAGCCGGTTTTCAGGTGCATGTGTTCTCCGGGTGCACTTTTCGCAGATCGTCCCGTCAGCAGACGCGGAGAGGATTCCACCCCACATGGCAAAGCTCACCTTCACCAAGCGCACCCTCGGTTCCATCGCGGCAGGCGCCGCCCTCCTGGTCGCCCCTGTTGCTCTGGGCGCCGGCACCGCCAACGCCGCCTCCGGAAACTGGGATGCCGTGGCGCAGTGCGAGAGCGGCGGCAACTGGGCCATCAACACCGGCAACGGCTACCAGGGTGGCCTCCAGTTCTCCCCGAGCACCTGGGCCGCGTACGGCGGCACGCAGTACGCCCCCACCGCCAGCCAGGCCAGCCGCGAGCAGCAGATCGCGATCGCGGAGAACGTCCTGGCCGGCCAGGGCCGCGGCGCGTGGCCGGTCTGCGGTCAGTACCTCTGATCGTCTCCCGGCTGTCGCCGGTGACGCATCCACGAAGCCCTCGGGCGCGAGACATTCGCGTCCGGGGGCTTCCGTGCATGTGGCCACAGACTGCGTGACCGTTGGGGCGATCGCGGGTAATGTCCGGATCCTGATGTGACGTCATTCACATCGGTCGGGTAAAGTTGCCTACGACCTATCTGGCACCGAGTGCCACCACGTCTGTACCGGAGGACATGTCATGAGTTTCCGCAGCCCGTTCCCCGACGTCGAGATTCCGGCACTGAGTGTCTACGATTTCCTCTTCGGTTCCGTCGACGATGCCGACCTGGACCGCCCCGCATTCGTCGACGGGCTCTCCGGTCAGGTGACGGACTACCGCACGCTCATCGGGCAGATCAACGGCGTGGCCGGGGCACTCGCCGCGCGCGGCATCGAAGTCGGAGACGTCGTCGGCCTGCTCTCACCGAACATCCCCGCATTCGGCTCGGTCTTCCACGGCATCCTGCGGGCCGGCGCGACCGCGACGACCGTCAACGCGCTGTACACCGCCGAGGACATCGCCAAGCAGCTCGAGGACTCGCACGCCAAGGCGCTCGTCACCGTCTCGCCGCTGCTCCCGCAGGCGAAGGAGGCTGCTGCGAAGGTCGGCATCCCGGACGAGCTGCTCATCGTCATCGACGGTGCCGAGGGGCATCCTTCGCTGCGTGACCTGCTCACCGAGGGCGCCCCGGCCCCGGAGGTCAGCTTCGATCCCGCCACCCACCTCGCGGTGCTGCCGTACTCCTCGGGTACCACCGGGCGGCCCAAGGGCGTCATGCTCACCCACACCAACCTCGTCGCCAACGTCTGTCAGATCACCCCCCGCATGGGGATCGACGACGACGACCGCATCCTTGCCGTCCTGCCGTTCTTCCACATCTACGGCATGACCGTCCTGCTCAACGCCGCCCTGTACAACCGGGCGTCGCTCGTGACGATGCCGAAGTTCGACCTCGTCCAGTTCCTCACGCTCGTCTCCGAGCAGAAGTGCACCTACGTGTTCGTCGCCCCGCCGGTCGCCGTTGCCCTGGCCAAGCACCCCCTCGTCGACGAATACGACCTGTCCAGCGTTCACACGATCTTCTCGGGTGCGGCACCGCTGGACCGGGAACTCGGCGGCGCCGTCGCGCGCCGGCTCGGATGCAAGGTCCGGCAGGGCTACGGCATGTCGGAGATGAGCCCGGTCAGCCACGCCATCCCGTTCGACGACGACGACACGGCCCTCGACTCCGTCGGCCCGACCATCGCGAACATGGAATGCAAGATCGTCGACCCGGTCACCGGGGAAGAGGTCGCGTACCCGGAGGGCGACGGCGTCTCCGAGCCGGGCGAGCTGTGGTGCAAGGGCCCGAACATCATGGTCGGCTACCTCGGCAACCCCGAAGCCACCGCCGAAACCCTCGACGCCGACGGCTACCTGCACACCGGTGACATCGCGACCGTCGACGGGCACGGCGTCGTCACGATCGTCGACCGGCTCAAGGAGCTCATCAAGTACAAGGGCTACCAGGTGCCGCCGGCCGAGCTCGAGGCGCTGCTGCTGACGCACCCGCAGATCGCCGACGCCGCGGTGATCGGTGTGCTCGACGACGAGGGCGAAGAGGTTCCCAAGGCGTTCGTCGTGCGGCAACCCGGCGCCGAGCTGAGCGAGGACGAGGTGATGACGTTCGTCGCCGAGCGTGTCTCCCCGCACAAGAAGGTCCGTCAGGTGCAGTTCATCGACGTGGTGCCGAAGTCGGCCGCCGGCAAGATCCTCCGCAAGGATCTGCGGACGGCGAACGCCTGAGTTCAGGCGCGCAGGATCCGGTCCAGATACGCCGTGAGCGTGTCGAGATCCGGATCCTGCGCGCGCGAACCCACGTATCCGTCGGGGCGCACCACCACCGCGGCGGTCCCGTCGAGGTGGTAGCCGCGGGCGAAGCCGCCGAGGGAGTCGCACAGCACGCGGCCGCAGGCCGGGACGGGCAGATCGGGCGGCACGAGCGTGTACACCCGCAGGCATTCCCCGAAACGTTCGATCAGCCGCGCCGCGAGCTCGCTCGTCGTCGTGATCGCCGGTTCGGTGGGCGCCCACAGCAGCACCGTGTGGCCGGTGTGCCGGAACAACTCGTGGACCCGCTGGTCGTGGGCCACGCTGTCCTGGCGTAACCCGGCCGCGTCGGGTGCCCGCTCGCCGGGTGCGGGAGTGCGACCGTCCGCCTGGGACGTATCGACGATCGGGCTTCCCGGATATCCGACGAGCAACTGCGCCTCGCGTGCGATGACCGTCGCGACGTCCTGTTCGCCGGCACCGACCCCGCTGCGTGCGGCGCGGACCGTGCGGCCGACGACCTCCTCTCCGACGGGCCGGCGTTCGGCGTCGTAGCTGTCGAGCAGTCCGTCCGCGGCGCGGTTGCGGACCGCGAGGGCCAGTTTCCAGCCCAGGTTGTAGGCGTCCTGAATTCCCGTGTTCATTCCCTGCGCGCCGGTCGGCGGATGGATGTGCGCGGCGTCCCCGGCCAGGAAGACCCGGCCCGAACCGTAGTGCGCGGCGAGGCGATGACTGATCCGGAACACCGACGACCACCGCATGTTTCGCGCAAGCACCGGTTCGGGAGCGAGCCGGTCGAGCACCGCCTGGATGTGGCCGAGTTCGGGGCGACGGCCGCCCTCGAGACCGTGCGCGACCTCGCCGCTCCGCGCACCCACGACGAGATCGTCGGCGGCGAGCATCGACACCCGGTAGCGGCCGGTGCCGGGCAGCGGGATGCACACGAGCGCATCGGTGACGACACCGTTCTCCTGCCGGGTCGACCGGACCGCGTAACCCTCGGGCAGCGACCAATCGACCTCGACGTCGGCGAGCATGTACTCCTCGGGGAACGCGTCGCCCTCGAACGCAAGACCGAGACCCTTCCGGACGGTGCTGTGGGCGCCGTCGCATCCCACCAGGTACCGGGCCGTGAACGGCGACGAAGCGCCGGAGTCGTCGCGCAGGGTCGCCACCACCCCGGTGTCGTCGTGCGTGAACCCGGTCAGCTCGATGCCGCGGCGCACCACGGTGCCGTGGTCGGCGAGTGCCTGCCGCAACACCCGTTCGGTTTCGTTCTGGGGGAGTGCGACGAAGCGGTACGGCACGTCGTCGGGCAACGACAGGTCGATCCGCCCGGCCGGTTCTCCGTTGACGAATGTCAGCTGACCCCGGAACGGGGTCGCGGCATCGAGCGCGGGCCGTACCACCCCCATCGTGTCCCAGATCTCGAGGGTACGAGGCTGCACACCAACGGCTTTCGCGTACTGCATGGGTTCGGGCGACCGGTCGACGACGGTCACGTCGACGCCCCGCCGGCGTAGTTCGAGCGCCGCGGTCAATCCCACCGGGCCGGCGCCCACCACGAGTACGTCGCTGTCGGTGCGTGCGTCGGTCATCGTCCGGCCTTTCGTCGAGGAATCCCGCGACGATTGTCGTCTCCGGTATGCCGGTTTCGTGGCGTTTCGGACCTGTTGCGCTGCTACGCCAGCAGGTGCGGTAGGCCCGCCCGATACCGATCCGCGTCGATGCGCCGCACGGGTTCGAGTTCCGGTGGCTCGTGCAGGCGGTACATCGCCGGTGGGGCGGCGGGGGAGTCGGCGGCCTCGAGCAGTGCCGTCACCGCGGCGCGGGCCGACTCGTTCGCCGATTCCATCGTCGCCAGATCGATGTCGGTGCGCACGTAGTCGCCGGACAGGAACAGATTCGGGATCGCGGTCCGCGCCTCGGGCCGGTTCGCCCTCGATCCGACGGTATTGATGAGCAGCGGCGTGTCGTTGGTGATTCCTCCTGCACCCCAGCGTAATCCGGGGTCGAGAAACCACGACACCACATCGTTCTCGTCGAGGGTTCCGGCGCTGTCGGCGAGGCAGGCCGACATCTGCGCCCAGGTCTCCTTCGCGATCTCCTCGCGAGTGCATTCCTTGGCGGTCTTGCCGAACAGGATGCCGGGGGTGTCCCAGTCCGAGATGTCGACCGACAGGCAGTCGTGCGCGGAGCCGTCGCCGTAGCGCGCGGCGAAGTCGCCGCGCCAGAACTGTGCCTGACTGATCGATGTGAGCGCCCACGGCGAACCGAGGTAGGCGACATGGCCTTTCGCGATCGGGGTGGGGCGGCGCAGGAAGTACTGGATGCCCACCATCCAGTCGGTGTGGAGCTGCCGCATCCCCTCCAGGCGAGGATCCGCGGCGAGGATCTCCGGCGACCACAGCGGCACTGCGCGTTCGACGGGCATCGCCGCGACGAACCAGTCCGCATCGACGGTCCTGGTGCCGCCGGAGCGATCGACCATGCGCGCCTCACTGATCCGGCCACCGGACATCTCCAATGTCTGTGCTGCCCAACCTATCTCGAACCGGACGCCGAGGTCGCGCAGGAGTTGCGCCCACGGGTCGATCCAGGCCTCGTTCGTCGGCGCGGACAACAGCCTGTCCAGGTGGCCGTAGGCGGGGACGGCGCCCATCGCGTTCCAGACGAATGCCTGACCCATGAGCCCGATGGTTCGGGTCGACACCACCGCGGGACGGGCCGCGACGAGTTGCCGGGTCAGTGCGGAGACCAGGATGTCGCGGTAGCCCTGCGATTTTCCGTCGCTCTCGAGCGTCTGCGACCAGGTTTGGTGCTCCCATTCCCCGTCGCGCCGTTCGATGCTGCTGGTGAGGAACATGACGAGTTTGCGCAGGAAGACGGCGAGCTCGTGCGGCGGGATCGCGCCACCGAGCGAGAACGCCGCGGCCAGCGACTGCTGCAGAGTCGCGGGGTCGTAGATGTCGGTGCGCAGCGGCGCGATCGACGCCGGTGCCGTCAGATCCGGGGCGCCGGGCAGGGCGAGCCGGAAGGCGTCGCCCGCGACGAGATTGTCGAAGACGCCGTTCGGGTTGCCGGGGAACGGGATTCGGCGCATCGTATCCGGGACGTGCTGGTAGAACCCCGGGAAGAACCGGAATCCGTGCTCGCCGGGCAGGTCCAGCCGGCCGTCCGCCGCGGTGCCGGGCGACGGGATGCTCCGGGCCTTGCCGCCGAGCGCGGTCGGTTCGTAGACGGTGACCTCGAATCCCCGCTCGATCAATTCGTGGGCCGCGGTCAGTCCTGCCATGCCGCCACCGAGGACCGCGACGCGGCGACCGGTCGACCGCAGCGCGGGTGAACGCGGTCCGGGCCGGGGTGCGGGACCTGCGGCGGCACCGCCCGGCAGTGCGGCGGCGGCACCGAGAAGTCCCAGGGCGGTCAGAGCGGTGCGGCGGGAGAAACGGGCGTCGATCATATGAACCCCCCAGCGTTCGCGAGTCGAGTGAAAACGCTTGTTGTCACATATAGTCGACGGGACGGCCCTCCCGTGGCCGAATGGCGATCGTGACGTGCCAGGATTGAGAGCTATGAGTATCGGAACACTTGTATTGCTCCGCCACGGCGAGAGCGAATGGAACGCGATGAACCTGTTCACCGGCTGGGTGGACGTGCGCCTGACCGACAAGGGCATCGCCGAGGGCAAGCGCGCCGGCGAACTGCTCAAGGAACACGACGTGCTCCCGGACGTGCTCTACACGTCGCTGCTGCGTCGCGCCATCAGCACCGCGAACATCGCACTCGACGCCGCCGACCGCCACTGGATCCCCGTCGTCCGCGACTGGCGCCTCAACGAGCGGCACTACGGTGCGCTGCAGGGCAAGAACAAGGCCGAGATCAAGGACGAATTCGGCGAGGAGCAGTTCATGCTGTGGCGTCGTAGCTACGACACCCCGCCGCCGCCGATCGAGCCCGGCAGCAAGTACAGCCAGGACGCCGACGTGCGCTACGCCGACGTCGACGAGGTCCCGCTGACCGAATGCCTGAAGGACGTCGTCGAGCGGCTCATCCCGTACTGGGAGGAGACCATCTCCAAGGACCTCCTCGCCGGCAAGACCGTGCTCGTCACCGCGCACGGCAACTCGCTGCGTGCGCTCGTCAAGCACCTGGACGGAATCTCCGACGAGGCGATCGCGGGACTCAACATCCCGACCGGCATCCCGCTGCGCTACGACCTCGACGAGAACCTGCGCCCGTTGAACCGGGGTGGCACCTACCTCGATCCCGAGGCCGCCGCGGCCGGTGCCGCCGCCGTCGCCTCCCAGGGCGGCCGGTAGCACCCTCGCCTCTTCGACCCCCGCCCTTCTCCGAGCGAACGGTACATTCGCTCGATCCAAGGAGACGAGGGATACATTCGCTCGGATCAGGAGAGCAGGAGCCGGGATCCGGACGAGAGGCTCCGGCGAGTAGCTCGGCCGGGACCGCGCGGCGACGTCGTGCGGTCCCGGCAAACTCCCGGTTAACAACCGGCAAACCTCGCAAAAATGCCGTGTGACGTGCCCCGAAACGGGCGAACCCGCCGTTCTCACCTGCCCGGCCGTACGTACGATTCGAGACGTGAGTGTGTTGCAGAGCGTTCTGCTCGCCGGTTTCGCCGCGGTCGTCGGGGCCGCCGTCGGCGCCGGACTGATGTGGATCGCCCGGTCCCGCAGCAGCGGAAGCGGCGAGACCGAACTGACCATGGGGCAGGTCCTCGACCGCGTCGTCTACTCCGCCTCCACCGGCATCGCCGTCGTCGACAAGTTCCACGACGTGATCCTGTTCAATCCCCGCGCCGAGGAACTCGGACTCGTCCGCAACCGGCGCATCGACGAACGCGCCTGGGTCGTCGCCAACAAGATCCTCGATCGCGACCAGGTCATCGATCTGGACCTCGGCGATCCGAACCGGCGCGGCCGGGACGGAATCGCGGTGCGGTGCCGTGCCGGCCGCCTCTTCGACGACGATCCCCGCTTCGTCGCGCTGTACGCCTTCGACGACTCCGAGATGGTGCGCATGGAAGCGACGCGGCGCGACTTCGTCGCGAACGTCAGCCACGAACTCAAGACACCGGTCGGCGCGATGGCGTTGCTCGCCGAGGCACTCCTCGAATCCGTCGACGATCCGGAGACCGTGCGCTACTTCGGGCAGCGGGTGCAGAGCGAAGCGCATCGGCTCGGCAACATGGTCACCGAACTGATCTCCCTGTCCAAGCTGCAGGGCGCCGAGAAGATGCCCGACCTCGACATCGTCGACGTGGACTCCGTCGTGAAGGAAGCACTCGAACGCACCGCGCTGACCGCGGAGAACGCGGACATCGTCGTCGCCACCGATCGGTCCACCGGCTACGAGGTGCTCGGGGACCAGAGCCTGCTCGTCACCGCGCTCACCAATCTCATCGAGAACGCCATCGCGTACTCGCCGAAGGGCTCGCCCGTCTCGGTGAGCCGGTCGCTGCGCGACGGGAAGGTCGCGATCGCGGTCACCGACCGCGGTATCGGAATCGCGAAGAAAGACCAGGAGCGGGTGTTCGAGCGGTTCTTCCGGGTGGACAAGGCGCGGTCGCGGGCGACGGGCGGCACCGGTCTGGGTCTTGCGATCGTCAAGCACGTCGCGGCCAACCACAACGGCGAGATCACCCTGTGGAGCCGGCCCGGAACCGGCTCCACCTTCACGCTGCTGATCCCGGCCCATTTCGAGCAGAGCGACGAGGACGAGGTCCGGGCGAAGCCCGAGGCGGGGGCCGGGCAGCGTTGAAGCAACCTGTGAAGGAACACTCTGCCGCACCTCGTGTGGCGAACCACGCGACCGTCGCGGTCGCGGACGACGAAAGGTACGGAGGCCCGCGGTGACGAATGTGCTGATCGTGGAGGACGAGGAATCGTTGGCGGACCCGCTGGCGTTCCTGCTGCGCAAGGAGGGTTTCGAAACCACCGTCGTGACCGACGGGCCGTCGGCTCTGGCGGAGTTCGATCGCGCCGGCGCGGACATCGTCCTGCTCGACCTCATGTTGCCCGGAATGAGCGGCACCGACGTGTGCAAACAGCTGCGCAGCCGCTCCAGCGTGCCGGTGATCATGGTGACCGCGCGGGACAGCGAGATCGACAAGGTGGTCGGGCTCGAGCTCGGCGCCGACGACTACGTCACGAAGCCGTACTCGGCGCGGGAACTGATCGCCCGCATCCGCGCGGTGCTGCGCCGCGGTGCCGAGAGCGACGCCGACAGCCAGTTCAACGACGCGGTCCTCGAGGCGGGTCCGGTACGGATGGACGTCGACCGGCACGTCGTGCACGTCGACGGCGAGCAGATCACGCTTCCGCTCAAGGAGTTCGACCTACTCGAGTACCTGCTGCGCAATTCCGGTCGCGTGCTCACCCGCGGACAGCTCATCGACCGGGTGTGGGGCGCCGACTACGTCGGCGACACCAAGACCCTGGACGTGCACGTCAAGCGGTTGCGTTCGAAGATCGAGGCGGATCCCGCCAAGCCCCGGCACCTGCTCACCGTCCGGGGCCTCGGCTACAAAATCGAACCCTGATCCTCGTGCGTGGTTTCGGTAGCGGCTGCTACCGAAACCACGCACGGGTCACTTCCGGGCGGCGGTCGTGGCGGGATGCACTGCGATCAGGCCGAGGCCTTCGCGGCGCTTGCACAGGCGCGCGAGTTCGTCGTACGCGGCGGTGCCGAGCAGCTCCCGCAGCTCCGGTGCGTACGACTGCCACACAGGCCTGGATCCGACATGTGCGTCGGGGGAGCCGGAGCAGTACCAGTTCAGGTCGTGCCCGCCCTCACCCCAGCCGCGGCGGTCGTATTCGGTGATGACCGTGCGGAGGATCTCGGTGCCGTCCGGACGCTCGACCCAATCCTGGGTGCGGCGGATCGGCAGCTGCCAGCACACGTCGGGCTTCATCTCGAGCGGTTCGATGCCGCGCCGCAGTGCCATCTTGTGCAGGGCGCAGCCGATGCCGCCCTCGAAGCCGGGACGGTTCAGGAAGATGCACGCGCCCTTGTAGCGGCGGGTGCGCAGCGCGGGCTCGTCGTCGAGGTCGTCCTCCTCGAGGTAGCCCTTCTTACCGAGCCCCTTCTTCATGAGCTGCCAGTCGTCGGCCGTGAGATGTTTCACTGCCGCGTTGAGCTTCTCGAGGTCCTCGTCGTCCGACAGGAACGCACCGTGCGAACAGCAGCCGTCGTCCGGCCGGCCCTCGATGATGCCCTGGCATGCGGGGGTGCCGAACACGCATGTCCAGCGCGAAAGCAGCCAAGTGAGGTCTGCGGAGATCACATGTTCGTCGTTGTCGGGGTCGATGAACTCGACCCATTCTCGTGGGAAATCGAGGGGAACTTCCGGGGCCGGATCGAGCTTGGGTTCGCTGCCGGACATACCTGCTGTCACAGTGTCCGACGGTAGACCCAGTACCTTGTGTATGTGCGGCTTGGGGTACTCGACGTCGGAAGCAATACGGTTCATCTGCTCGTGGTGGATGCACATCGGGGCGGACACCCGACCCCGATGAGCTCGACCAAGGCAACCCTGCGGCTCGCCGAGAGCCTCGACGACGACGGCAACATCTCGAAGTCGGGCGCCGACCGGCTGGTCGAGACGGTGCACGACTTCGAGAGCATCGCCCGCACCTCCGGGTGCGGTGAGCTGATGGCCTTCGCGACCTCCGCGGTGCGCGACGCCTGCAATTCCGACGCGGTGCTGCACCGGGTGCGGACCGAAGCCGGCGTCACCCTCGACGTGCTCTCCGGCGAGGACGAAGCCCGGCTGACGTTCCTCGCGGTCCGCCGCTGGTACGGGTGGAGCGCCGGACGCATCCTGAACTTCGACATCGGCGGTGGATCCCTCGAGCTCGCGTACGGCGGCGACGAGGATCCCGACGTCGCCTACTCGCTGCAGCTCGGTGCCGGCCGGTTGACGCGCGACTGGTTCCGCGAGGATCCGCCGGGCAAACGCCGCATCTCGGCGCTGCGGGACTGGCTCGACGCGGAACTGGCCGCTCCGGCCAAGCACCTGCGCGCCGCCGGCGACCCGGATCTGACGGTTGCGACCTCGAAGACGTTCCGCACCCTGGCGCGGCTGACGGGTGCGGCGCCGTCGTCGGCGGGGATCCGGGTGCAACGGACTCTCACCGCGAGCGGGCTGCGTCAGCTCATCTCGTTCATCTCCCGGATGACCACGTCCGATCGAGCCGAACTCGAGGGCGTGAGTTCCGACCGTTCGGAGCAGCTCGTCGCGGGCGCCCTCGTCGCGGAAGCAAGCATGCGGGCGCTCGGTGTGGAGTCGGTCCAGATCTGTCCGTGGGCGCTGCGCGAAGGGCTTATCCTGCGCAAGCTGGACACGGAGATGGGGGGCGAACTGGTGGTGGCGCAATGACGGAGCACAAGCCCGACACCGGGCAGATCTCGGTTGCCGAACTGCTCGCGCGCAACGGTAAGAAGGTGGACACCCGCGCGGGTGGGCGACGGCGTCGTGGCACCAGCGGGGGTATCTCGGTCGCGGAACTGACCGGCGAGATTCCTGTCACGCCGGCGCAGCGGTCACCGGCAGAACCGATCGTCGAGGCGAAGGCCGCGCCCGCGCCTGCCCCCGAGCCGGTGGTCGAAACCCCGAAACCCGAACCTCTCGGACTCGAAGCCCCGCAGCTCCACACCCCGAAGCTCGAGGTCCCGGAGCCCGAGGCTCCTGAGCCCGAGGCTCCGAAGCGCGATACCCCGAAGCGCGATACCCCGAAGCCCGAGGTCCCCGAGCGCGAGGTCCCGAAGCGGGACGTCCCGAAGCGGGACGTCCCGAAGTTCGACGCCCCGTCGCCGTCCCGCGCGGTGGTGGAGGCGCCCGCCCCGAGTGCGCCGAAGCCCGCACCGGTCACGGCCTCGAAGCCCGCACCGGTCACGGTCTCGAAGCCCGAGCCGGTCACGGCGAAGCCGGCACCCGCCGGTAAGGCGCGGACCGTCGCCGAGGACGCGCCGACCACCGCGGACGGCGCGAAGGTCGAATCGCCGACCGAGGTGATCCGCCCGTCCGCGCTCCCGCGTCGTGCGCGCGCCCACCTCGAGACGACCGCGGCTGCCGCCGCGATCGTGCCTCCTGCGCCTGTTCTCCCGCGGCCGGCCGACGGCCCGGAACCGCGGTTGCTGTCGGGACCTGCCAGCGACCTGCACGGAACCGGACCCGACGACGCGGACGCGCTCGAGGACACCGATCTGATCGGTGGCGCAGCGGTCGCCGATCCGAAGAAGGCGAACGCGAAGTCGCGGGCCGGTTCGAAGGACGCGAAGGACACGGCAGAGGACGCCGAGGACTCGAAACCGGGCAGCCGGAGCAAGCGCCGCCGCGACGCCGTCCAGGACGTTAAGGATTCCGACGCGGGCGAAGAATCCGACTCGGAGACCTCCGACGACACCGCGGCCGGTCTCAAGCAGTGGGCGATGCTCGCCGGTGAGAGCATCGCCGCGATCGTCGCCGGCGCCTTGCTGTTCAAGGGCTTCGAACGCCTGTGGGATTCGCTCCCGTGGGTCGCGTTCGCGCTGGCGTTGCTGGTGATCGTCGGGCTGGTGGCGGTCGTGCGCATCCTGCGCCGCACCGACGACATCACCAGCCAGCTCATCGCGCTGGCCGTCGGGGCGTTCGTCACGTTCGGTCCGCTCCTGTTCCTGCTGCCGAACGGCTGAGGTCGCACCGGTATGGGGACGGCGCAACGGATCCTGGTGGGGTTGTCCACCGCGTCGGTGTATCCGGAGAACACCGAGGCGGCCTTCCGGTTCGCGGCGGATCTCGGCTACGACGGCGTCGAGCTGATGGTGTGGGCCGATTCGGTGAGCCAGGACGTCGGGTCGGTGCAGTCGCTGATCCGCAAGTACGCGATGCCGGTGCTGGCGGTGCACGCCCCGTGCCTGCTGATCTCCCAGCGCGTGTGGGGCGCCGATCCCGCGGCCAAACTCGATCGGTCGGTCCGGACCGCCGAGAAACTGGGTGCGCGGACGGTCGTGGTGCACCCGCCGTTCCGCTGGCAGCGCCGCTACGCGGAGGGGTTCTCCGACCAGGTCGCGCGGCTCGAGGAGAGCAGCCACGTGTCGGTGGCGGTCGAGAACATGTACCCCATGCGGGCCGACGCCTTCTTCGGCAGCCGAAGCGTCGAACGGATGCGTCGTCGCGGCGGCCCGGGGCGGGCGGTGTCGGCGTACAGTCCGTCGATCGACCCGACGGACACCGGTTACGCGAACTACACGCTGGATCTGTCGCACACCGCGACCGCGGGTATGGATGCGGCGGCGCTGGCGGACCGGATGGGGGAGCGGCTCGCGCACCTGCATCTCGCGGACGGTCGCGGTGCGTCGCTCGACGAACACCTGCTGCCCGGTGACGGCACGCAGCCGTGTGAGGAGATCTGCCGCCGGCTCGCCGACAGCGACTTCGCCGGGCAGGTGGTACTCGAGGTGAGCACGCAGAGCGCCCGTACCCGGGCGGAACGGACGGTCCTGCTGCGGCGGTCGCTCGAGTTCGCCCGCGAACATCTGGAGCGGGCGCCCCGCCGGGCGATCACCGCGGGTCCGGTGCAGCCGCGTTCCGCGGCGATCGCGCGGATCGAGGCGGGTTCACAGAGCGGTGATGCCGGCGGCGAGGACCGCGACTCCTGAGACCACGAGTCCGGCGACCAGCGACGTCGCGCCGATCCACACCGACGCCATCATGGGTCCCGGGCGCTGTGGGTTCGGTCCCAGCACGGACAGGAAGAATCCTGCCGGGATGAAAATCGCTGCGGTGAGCACGGCGATCGCGCCTCCCGTCGCCCACGCGGGCGAGGCGCCGGCCACGTGGCCGAGCACCGCGACGAGCAGGCCGAGTGTGACGAGGACGCCGGCGTGCGCGTGGCCTGCCCGGAAGAACGTCTTCTGCAGGTCGTTCGCCGGAACACTGCCGTTTCCGACGCGGAGCAGGAAGGTGCCTCCGAAGGCGATGCCGACGACGGTGAGCAGGGTGATGCCGAGAACGATGGTGAGCACGGGATTCATGAGGGTTCCTCGCTGATCTGCCGAGCCGGGCATTCATTGGATAGTTCTGCTATCCAATATTGGATAGTTATAGTATCCGGTGTCAAGGATCGGAGGTGAACATGCGAATCTCGGAACTCGTCGCCCGCACCGGAGTGCCGCTCGCGACCGTCAAGTACTACCTGCGCGAAGGCCTGCTCATGCCGGGCGAGACCACCAGCGCCACCCAGGCTCGCTACGACGAACGGCACGTGCGGCGCCTCGCTCTCGTCCGCGCGCTCGTCACCCGAGGGCTGCCGCTGAATCAGGTCAAGATCGTCGTCGACCTGATCGACAACCGCGACGACCCGCTGTTCACCGTCCTCGGGCGCGCCATCGAAGCGCTGCCGCCCTATGCGCCGGACACCGAAACCGGCGACCCCGGTACCCGCGACCACCCGCGGGCCCGGCGCGTCCTCGAACGGCTCGGCCAGATCTACGATCCGCGCTTCGCGGCCGTCGCCCAGCTCGAACGCGCGCTCGAAGCGCTCGAGGCCGCCGGGCTGTCGATGACCGACGAACGCATCGACGTCTACGGCCGGCACATCCGCGGAATCGCCGAGCTCGAGCTCGCGCTGCTGCCCACCGGATCTCGTCAGGACACCGTCGAGGCCGCGGTCCTCGGCACCGCTCTCTACGAACCGGTGCTGACGGCGATGCGCCGGCTCGCCCACCAGGACCTTGCCTCCCACATCTTCTTCGACGACCCCCAGAACTTCGACGACCCCCGCAACCCCCAGGAGCAGCAGTGACCGAGCTCGGCCCCCATCCGTTCCGCGACCTCACCACCGTCGAGGCCCTCGGCGACGGCCGGTGGCGCGCCCACATCCACCCGACCTGGACGATCGGGCCCAAGGTCCACGGTGGCTGCATGCTCGCCGTGTGTGCCGCCGCCGCACGCCGGACGCTCCTCACGGACGACACCGGCGACAGCACGATCCAGCCTCTCGCCGTGAGCGCCTCGTTCGTGGCGGCACCGGACCCCGGGGACGTCGACCTGATCACCACGGTCCGCAAGCAGGGCAAGCAGGTCTCCCTCGTCGACGTCGAACTCGTGCAGGACGACCGCGTGGCCGTGCGGGCGTCGGTCACTCTCGGCCGTCCCGACGAGGGCGACGACGTGTTCGCCGCGGCGCAACCGGTCGCAGATCTGCCGGTCGAACCGACGCTCGGATCCACCCTGGTGACGCCGGAGCATCCGATGGGGAAGATCGTCAACGTGAGTGGCGGCGCGGACCTGTGCGTCGACGAGACGAGCGCGCACTTCCTCGCGGGGCGACAGGGCGACCCGGTTGTACGGATGTGGGCGCGTCCGCGACCCGAGGACGAGGCCGACCGGGACACTGCGGCGCTGTTCGCGCTCATGGCGGGGGACATCTCCGCGCCGGTCGCGATGAACCTCGGCCGGTTCGGCTGGGCGCCGACCGTGCAACTGACCGCATACCTGCGTCGGCTTCCGCAGCCGGGCTGGTTGCGCGTCATGGCGAGCAGCACAGTGCTCGGCAGCACGTGGTTCGAGGAGGACCACACCGTCGTGGACTCCACCGGTGCCGTCGTGGTGCAGAGTCGCCAGCTCGCGATGATGCCCCGGTAAGTAGGGGCTCTCCGCCCGGTAGGGCGGCCTAGGCCCGGTTCCGGCGGCGTGGCAGGCTTACGGCCATGACGAGAATTGCGGTGATCGGTGGCGGCAGAATCGGCGAGGCCCTCGTCTCGGGCCTGCTGCAGGGTGGATTCGCGACGAAGGACCTCGTCGTCTCCGAGAAGTTCCAGGCCCGAGCCGACACACTGGCGCAGGAGTACTCGATCCGCGTGACCGACTCCGTCGCGGACGCCGCCGAAGGCGCCGACGTCCTGGTCGTCGCGGTCAAGCCCGGTGACGTGGACGCCGTCCTCAACGACCTGGCCAACGCGGACCTCGAGGGTGATCGCGAACAACTGCTGTTGTCGCTGGCGGCGGGGATCCCCACCGCCCGGTACGAGAACAAGCTGCCCGCCGGCTTCCCGGTCGTGCGGGCGATGCCGAACACCCCGATGCTCGTGGGCGAGGGCGCCAGCGTCATCGCCGCGGGCCGGCACGCCAAGGCCGACCACCTCGAGCTGGTGCGCGACATCCTGTCGTCCGTCGGCACCGTCACGGTCGTCCCCGAATCCCAGATCGACGCGGTCACCGCGGTGTCCGGTTCCGGTCCGGCCTACTTCTTCCTGATCGCCGAGGCGATGATCGACGCCGGTGTCTCGCTCGGCCTCAGCCGCGCGGTGGCTACCGAGCTGGTCGTCCAGACGATGACCGGTTCGGCGGCGATGCTCGACCGCTCCGGCGAGAACGCGGCGGACCTCCGCGCGGCGGTAACCTCGCCCGGCGGAACCACCGCGGCGGCCGTCCGCGAACTCGAACGCCACGGGGTGCGCACCGCGTTCTACGAGGCGCTGACCGCAGCCCGCAACCGGTCGGCCCAACTCGGCTCAACCGGAGAGTAGAACACGGACGGATCGGACGGCGTATCAAATTCGTCGTCCGCACCGTCGCACAGGAACCAATCGTCACGCTAAGCTCGGATTAGCACGTGCGTGTCTGTTCCGCCGGAGGGGAAGCCGGCGGCGCGGGACGTGCCGGAGGTGTCCAATGGTTTCTGGAAACACACCGTCGAAGGGGCAACAGCCTCAGGACGGACAGTCGGTCCTCGCCGGCACCCAGTTCCTCACCGTGGCCGAGGTTGCGGCGTTGATGCGGGTGTCGAAGATGACCGTGTACAGGTTGGTCCACAGTGGCGAGCTGCCTGCCGTGCGCGTGGGACGGTCGTTCCGCGTCCACGCAAAGGCCGTTCACGATTACTTGGAGACTTCGTACTTCGACGTCGGGTGACTGTCGTCGGGCGCATCGACGAGCGGAGCGGACCTCGTTTTCGTTCGGCGGTTTCGCCCCGGTACGATTGCAAGTCGTCGTACCGGCCAGCCGGTGTCGTAAGGCGCTGCGCTCGTCACCACGGGGCCCAGCGTCGACATACAGGCGTACGTCACCGGCGTGCGCAGGACCGATAGAGAGAACGAGGGAAGCCCACCATGGGTTCTGTGATCAAGAAGCGCCGCAAGCGCATGTCGAAGAAGAAGCACCGCAAGCTGCTCCGCCGTACGCGCGTTCAGCGTCGTAAACTCGGCAAGTAATTCGACATTCCGGATGCCCGTCACCGTTTCGGTGGCGGGCATCCGGCGTTCCGGGGGCGATTCGTCCGTTGT
>NZ_JBMBTE010000074.1:0-26283 GCF_048897285.1 Rhodococcus sp. O3 | reverse complement strand
GACCCCCACCGATTCCGGTGGGGGTCTTCGGCATTCCCGGATCGAACCCTTTCCCGGATCGAACCACTGCCGGCAGTGTCGAGGTCATCCCCGGCGGGCGGGCCGGGGGCCTTCGAGTGCGTGGAACCAATGCTCGACGCGGCTCACTGTTTCGGCATGGCCACCGGTGACGCCGAGCGAATCCTCCATGATGATCACGCGGGACAGGCACGTCATGAGGACCGACGCCACAACCGGGGGAAGATCTTCGTGCTGGATTCCGTAGCGGTCGAGCACGGCGGCGATTGCGTCGGCCTGTTGGCGCCTGAATTGTTCGGAGTATTCGGCGATTTGGGCGCGAAGTGTCGGCCGGTGCCGGGACAACGCGATGAACTCCATGGTCAGTGCCACGCCGGCAGGATCGGTGCTGAACTCCCACAGTGCCCACAGCGGCTGCGGCGAAGCCAGTGCGCTCGCTTGGTATTCGAGGCCTTCCTCGGCTCGGCGCCGGAACACCTCGAACAGCAACTCGTCCATGCTACGGAAGTAGTAGTGCACCAATTGTGGCTTGAGACCGGCTTGTTCGGCGATGCGGCGGGACGAGACGGCGGCGTAGCCGTGTTCGATCATGACCGTTTCGGCGGCGTCGAGCAGTACCGTCCGGTTCTTCGCGTCGGGAGCCCCGATTCTGCGCGGCGATGCCATGCGCGTCGTCCACCTCCAGGATTCGCACATCGGGTCGGGTGTGCTCGCATCGTAGGCGCCGGAGTCGGAAATATGGCGAGTATGCCTCGCTTCTTCGAGATGCGAACGGCGCGGCAGGTTGTGAGGGGTCACCACCTGTCGTGATTCCGGACTCGCGACGATCGGCGCGGCGGTAGATGTCGACGGACACGACCGATGGTCGATTGTCCGATTCGAGTCGGGAGACGCATGGTGCTTCGAATCCGTTGTGCGGATTAGGAACCGGATCTCTTCGTCTCGCGGCGGCATAAGTCCGTTTACATCCGAGGCGACTGCGATGTGTGACCTTGACCACGTTCCGGCGGGCGTGCTATCCATGTGCTCAGCATCGCTATGCAACTGCTCAGCATGGGAATGGGGCTACAGCCGGTCCCGTCCAGTGCGCCCAGACAGGAGTTTGCCCGTGACCGCTGCACCCGAGAACTCCCCGACCTGCCCGGTCGATGAACTCGAGGGCGATTTCGCCCGGGATTACTTCACCGACCCGTATTTCACCGACGATCCGCACCCGTTCTACGACCATCTGCGGTCGCGTTGCCCGGTGCACCCGGTCAGCCACGGTGTCCTCGCAGTCACCGGCTACGACGAAGCCCTCGAAGTGCTGCGCAACACCACCGTGTTCTCCAACATCACCGCGCCCATCGGCCCGTTCCCGCCGCTGCCGTTCACCCCCGACGGGGACGACATCAACCACCAGATCGACGAATATCGCGACCAATTTCCGCTCAACGAGCACCTGGTCACCATGGATCCGCCCCGGCACACCAAGATCCGCCGCCTGCTCGCCGGCCTGTTCACGCCTCGCCGCATGGAGGAATCCGAAGAGTTCCTCTGGCGCTTGGCGGACCGGCAGATCGACGAATTCCTCGCCGACGGCACCGTCGAGGTCCTGCACGGTTTCGCCCAGCCTTTCGCGTTGCTGACCATCGCCAACCTGCTCGGTGTCCCGGAAGAGGACCACGACGACTTCCGCCGCCACCTGCTCGCCCAGCAGGTCGGGGCGATGAGCGAGGCCGATACTCTGGCCACCAACCCGCTGGACTACCTCGACGCCAAGTTCACCGGCTACCTCACCGACCGCCGCACCAACCCGCAGGACGACGTCCTCGGCGCCCTGGCCGCGGCGACCTATCCCGACGGCGAACTCCCCGAGGTGGTCGAACTCGTCCGTCTGGCCACATTCCTCTTCGGCGCAGGTCAGGACACCACCGCCCGGCTGATCACCGCGGGGATCCGGCACCTGGCCGACACCCCGTCCCTCCAGGCCGCGCTGCGCGCCGATCGCACCCTGATCGCGGATTTCGTCGAGGAACTGCTGCGCATGGACGGGCCCGTCAAGGGCGATTTCCGGCTCACCCGCACCACCACCGAACTGGCCGGGGTGCGCATTCCGGCCGGCACCGTGGTGATGGTGCTGCCCGGTGCCGCCAATCGCGACCCGGCCCGATTCGACGACCCGCACACCTTCCACGTCGACCGGGCCAACGCCCGTGAACACGTCGCGTTCGGCCGGGGTGTGCACACCTGTCCGGGCGGACCGCTCGCCCGTATCGAAGGCCGTGTCGCGATCGAGCGATTCCTCGACCGCACCACGACCCTGACCGTCGACGACTCTCACCACGGACCGGCAGGACATCGCACCTACCGGTACGAACCGACCTACATCCTGCGCGGAATCGCAGAACTGCACGTCGATTTCACTCCCGCCCACTGATCACACGGCCGACCGACCACGAAAGGCCACACCATGGGGATCCTGGGGCGAGGGGGCGGGGACCGGCAGCGCCCCGTCGACGTTGTCGAGTCGCCGGCCGTCGTCGAGTCCGAGCGGGAAATCTCGGCGACCGCCGAGATCGACCGGTGGATGCGCGGCTATATCCGTCGCCATCCCGTCGCGGCGCTGGAAACCGTCGGTGGGCAGTGTGTACTGGGTATCCGCGCGATCCAGTATCTGGTGACCGACATTGCGGCCCTGCGGTTTCCGTTCGCGGAGTTCGTGCGGCAGGCGGCGTTCATGGCTTCGGCGTCCGCGCTCCCCACGATGTTCGTGGCGATCCCGATCGGTGTCACCCTGTCCATCCAGTTCGGTCTGCTGGCAGGGCAGGTCGGTGCGACCTCGCTCGCCGGCGCGGCCAGCGGTCTCGCGGTCATCAAACAAGGAGCACCGATGGTCGCGGCCCTGCTCATGGCGTCGGCTGCGGGGTCTGCGGTCTGCGCGGACCTGGGATCACGCAAGATCCGGGACGAGATCGACGCCCTCGAGGTCATGGGCGTGTCGGTGGTGCGCAGGCTCGTGGTCCCGCGTCTCGCAGCGGCGATCGTGGTCGGGGTCGCCCTGACCGGATTGGTGTGCTTCGTCGGCTTCCTCTCGGGATATCTGTTCAACACGTTCGTCATGAACGGAACTCCGGGCAGCTTCGTGACGACGTTCGCATCCTTCGCGACCGTGGGTGATTTCGTCCTGACGATCATCAAGGCGATCGTCTTCGGGGCGATCGTCGCGATTGTGGCCTGTCATAAGGGGCTCGACACCCGCGGTGGGCCCGCCGGTGTCGCGAACTCGGTGAACGCCACCGTGGTCGCCTCGATCCTGCTCCTGATGATCGTCAACGTCGCCTTCACGCAGCTGTATGTGCTGCTGTTCCCACGTACGGGGTTCTGAGTGGCATCGCGATACTTCCCTCCCGGGACACGGCCGATCGTGAATGTCGTTGCGTCGCACGCAGCGGTGATCCAGCGCCTCGGCCACATGATCGGATTCCTGGTCCGGGCGCTGGCGGCGATCCCCACGACGCTGCGTCACTATCGGAAGGAATTCCTGCGGATTCTGGCCGACGTGACGTGGGGCAACGGCTCGATCGTGGTCGGCGGTGGCACCGCCGGAGTGATCATTATCCTCGGTGCCGCCGCCGGAGCGCTCGTCGCGATC
The DNA here is from genome assembly GCF_048897285.1 of Rhodococcus sp. O3. NCBI lineage: Bacteria > Bacillati > Actinomycetota > Actinomycetes > Mycobacteriales > Nocardiaceae > Rhodococcus > Rhodococcus sp. O3. Next base: position 22,631 of record NZ_JBMBTE010000074.1, on the reverse strand, counting down.
GAGGGATACAACGCACTGCACCTGCTCGGGCTGGAATCGGCGACCGGCATGATCTCGTCGACGGCGACGACGCGTGAACTGGCGCCGATCATGGCGTCGCTCGCGTTCGCCGCGCAGGCCGGCTGCCGATTCACCGCGCAACTCGGTGCCATGCGGATCTCGGAGGAGATCGACGCGATGGAAACGCTTGCGATCCCGTCGATTCCGTACCTGGTGACGACGCGGTTGCTCGCGTCGATCGTCGCCATCATCCCGCTCTACCTGGTGTGTCTGGCGGCGAACTACCTGACCGTGCAGATCGTCATCGGGATGTCCGGCGGCGTCTCGTCCGGCACCTACGACCACTATTTCCGTCTCGTTCTCAGTGGTCCCGACATCGTGTACTCGCTCTCGAAAGCCGTTGTCTTCGTGGTCATCACCACGACCATCCAGTGCTACTACGGCTTCTACGCGTCGGGTGGCCCGCAGGGCGTCGGCGCGGCCGCCGGCCGGGCGATGCGCTCGAGCATCTCCGCGATGATCGTCGTCAATCTCCTACTGACCGTTGCATTCTGGGGGATCAGCTCCGGAGCGAGGCTGGGTGGGTGAACGATGCCGATCCTGTTCGAGAGCGACGGACGCGGTCCGGGTCCGGTCCGGTTGTACCTGCAAGGCTTCGGGGCGCTCGTCGTGGCTGCCCTGCTGGTCGCAGGGCTCGTGGCGAAGACCGGTGGCGCATTCGAGCGCACCGTCGACGTCACCGCCGCACTGACCGAGGTGGGGGACGGACTGCCCGCTCGGTCCGATGTGAAGTTCCGCGGTGTTCTGGTGGGAACGATGCAGAGTGTCGATGCCGCGACCGGCGACGGACCGAATGTCGTTCGCATGGCGCTGGACCCAGCTCACGCACGCTCGATTCCGAGCACCGTCACCGCACGCGTCGTCCCGAGCAATGTCTTCGCGGTGTCGTCGGTGCAACTCGTCGACAACGGGGCAGCGCCCCCGCTCGCACCGAATGCACGGATTCCCCAGGATGAGAGTCTGGCGACGGTCCAACTCCAGACCGCGCTGACGAAATTGCGGGAGATCGCGGCTGCGACAGCACGTGTCGGCACCGAACAGACCCTGGGTGTCCTTGCGGCGGTGGCCCACGCCACCGACCGCCGGGGCGACGACATCGCCGAGGCGGGCGCGCAACTGGCGCGGATCATCCGGGAGGTCGGTGCGGTCGTCGAGCCCGGCGCCGGACCGTCGACACTCGACGCGCTGACCGGCGCAGTGGAAGGTCTGCACGAGTCGGCACCGGAACTGCTCGACGCCCTGCACCATTCGATCGCCCCGATGCGGACACTCGCCGAGAAGGACGCGGCACTCGCGACGTTCCTGTTCTCCGGGGCGAACACCCTCGGGACGACGGGAACCGCCTTCGACAACAACACCGATCGGATGATCACCCTCACCACGCAACTCACGCCGGTGCTCGGGGTTCTCGCCGACGGTTCGCCGTCGTTCTCGCAGATCGTGGTCAGCATGAACACCATCTCCAGGAAGTGGTTCGAGAACTTCCAGCCGGATGGCCAGCTCAACGGCGTCGGCAAGTTCGTCTTCCAGTTCACTCCGCACCGCATGTACACCAGGGCCGACTGCCCGCGATACGGCGACCTCGCCGGCGCGAGCTGCGCAACCGCCCCCACCGGAGCCCCGCCGGTGCCCGGCTACACCCCCGACGGGTCGACGATGGTGAGCAACAAGCCGGTCGGCGGCAACGTCGGGCCGGTCGGAGGAGCGGAGGAGAAGGAACTGCTCGACGCGATCCTCGGCGGCGACCTCAACGCGGCCGCGGAGATGCTCCTCGGCCCCCTCGCCCGGGGTGCGGTCATCAACGTCGTGCCCGAATCGGAGGTGCCGCGATGAGCTATCGCAGGCCGCTGATCGGACTGTCCCTGTTTCTGGTGGTGTGTTGCGCTCTGGGATGGACCGTGCTGGTGACACTGCAGCGCGGGGTGCAGGGACCGACGACCTCGTACAGCGCGATATTCACCGATGTCTCCGGGCTACGGACCGGAGACGACGTGCGCATGGCGGGCGTCCGGGTGGGCCGCGTCGATTCGATCGCGCTCGACGGCACCACCGCGAAGGTGAAGTTCCGCATCGACTCCGGCCAGGCCGTGTACGGCAACACGAAAGCGTCGATCACCTACCAGAACATCATCGGGCAGCGGTACCTCGGCTTGTCTCTCGGCGAATTCGGCGATCCCCGGATGCTGCCCGCCGGCAGTGAGATTCCCGTCGACCACACCGAGCCCTCGTTCGACATCTCGGTGCTCCTCAACGGGTTCGAACCACTGTTCAGCGTCCTCGACCCCGAGCAGGTGGACAACATCACGACCGCGATCATCACCGCGCTCCAGGGCGACTCGGGCGCGGTCACCACGCTCGTGGCGGAGACGACGCAACTCGCCGAATCGATCGCGGGTCCCGACCAGGTCCTCGGCGAGATCATCGGCAACCTCGACGGGGTCGTCCACGACCTCGCGGTGCAGAGCGGCAACTTCGACACGGTCATCTCGCAGTCGCGGGCCATCTTCGATCAACTGACGGCGCGACGGGACGAACTCGTCGGGTCGGTGGAACGGATCGGTGCCGTCGCGGACAGCGTGTCCACGATCGTCGGGGAGGTCCAACCGGACCTACAGGAATTCCTGGCGCGGGAACCGGGTTTCGCGCAGCATTTCAACGATCACAAGGACTCCTTCGAGTACTTCGCCTTCAACCTTCCCGCATTGCTGAAAGGGCTCGCCCGGGTGAGCCAGGAGGGTAGCTACTTGTCCACCTACCTGTGCAACTTCAATGTCACGCTCGTCCCGGCGCTGAGCAACGTCATTCCGTCCATCGTCGCGCAGGCCACGCCCGAGGGCCGGGTCACGCACTCCCCGGTGTGCAGGTGACCGGCCGTGACGACCCAGCGCACCGCCCGCGGCGGCAGTTTCCGGATCCGGCCCATCGAGGAGTACCGACCGGTGTCCCTCGGCGCGATCACCGTCGCCGCAATCGTCGTTGCACTTGCGGCGACACTCCTGATCAGCTCGGCCGGGCTCGGAAAACGCACGTACGAGGCCGAATTCGCTCAGGCTGCGCAGATCGCGCCCGGTGACGGGGTCACGATCGCCGGCGTCCAGGTCGGAACGGTGGACGGGGCGCGGCTCGAGGACGACCACGTCGTGGTGACCATGAAGATCGACAACGGTGTCCCGCTCGGCGCCGACACCCGGGCATCCATCAAGCTGACCACGCTGCTCGGCGCCCGCTACATCGAACTGCGGCCCGCCGGCGAGGGCGACATTCCGGACGAGCGGATCCCGCTGTCCCACACCGAGGTTCCGTATGACCTCATGGAGGTGCTGGCGGACGCGACCACGACCTTCGAAGAGGTCGACGCCCGAGAATTCGGCGACACCCTCACCGTGCTCGCCGGTGAGCTGAACGGTCTGCCCCCGCTGATGCCGCAGGCACTCGCCAACATCGAGAGCCTGTCGGCGGTGCTGGCGGAGCGCCGTGACCAGGTGGGGTCGCTACTGGAGGCGACCGGGACGATGACCGGGATCGTGCGAGATCAGCAGCAGAGCCTGGGCGCGCTGGTCACCAACGGCCGGGACATGCTGCAGGAGATCACGACCCGCCGGGAGATGGTCGATCGGCTGCTCGTCGCGACCACGAACCTCGTGTCGGAACTGCACACCCTCGTCGTCGAGGACCGGCCGGAAGTGGAACAGCTGATCGCGAGCCTGAACGAACTGCTGCAGAGTCTGGGCAACCACGATGATCTGCTGCGCAACACGCTGCAGATCCTCCCGGTCCCGCTGCGCAACTTCACGAACGCCAGCGGAACCGCGAACGAGGTGGACTTCTCCGCACCCGCCGGCCCGATGATCGACTCGTGGATGTGTGCGCTCAGCGGCCGTGCCGTGGAACTGGACATGCCGCCCTATTTCCAGGAGTGCGAATGAGCCCGCTTCGGATCGTCACCTCCGCTGCCGTGGCACTTCTCGTGCTCGCCGCGGGATTCTTCGGACTCCGTGCCGTCCTCACCGGCGAGGAACCGCACACGATCACCGCTCGATTCGACAACGGTGCCGGGCTGTACGAGGGCAATACCGTCGCGGTCCTGGGAATTCCGGTCGGAAAGGTCACGCGGATCGAACCGAAGGGTTCGTACGTCGAGGTGAGGATGCAGGTCGACGGCGGCATCGACCTCCCCGCCGATGTGCAGGCCGTGGCGGTGTCGACGTCCGTGCTGACGGACCGCCACGTGGAACTGACACCGGTGTACAGCGGCGGCGACACGCTTCCACACGATGCGATTCTGGGACTCGACCGCACGAAGACTCCGGTCGAGTTCGACCGGCTACTGGCCATGGCGGACAACCTGGCCGTCGAACTTCAGGGCGACGGAACCGGCGGCGGTCCCGTCGCGGACATCCTGGCGGCCGGTGCCGGCGCCACCGACGGCAACGGTGATGCGATGAGGTCGGCGCTGTCCACCCTGTCGGAGGCGCTGCGCCTGAGCGACGACGAAGGTGCGGGCACCGCGAACGAGATCACCAGGATCGTCGACGATCTCGCGGTCCTGACGAGTGTGGCCGCCGCCAACGACCGCGACATCCGCGAGTTCGGCGAGGCAACCCGCCTGATGAGCGAGATCCTGGCCGACGCGAACCTCGGCACCGGCGACACGGGTTCGAAGATCAACGACATTCTCGTTCAGGCGAACTCGCTGCTGACCGACAACCGGGACGCGCTGAGATCGACGCTCACGAACGCGGAAACGGTCACCCGGTCGCTCGCGGACTACCGCGACCAGCTCGCCGAATTCCTCGACGTGACACCGCTGCTGATGGAGAACGCGTACAACGCGATCGACCAGGAGAACGGGGGAGCCCGCGTGCACGCACAGCTCGAGAAGGTTTTCTTCGACGGGCAGCTGGTCAAGGAGGTCTGCAACCGCCTGGGACTCACCCATCTCGGGTGCGCAACCGGAACCCTGCGTGACTTCGGCCCCGATTTCGGCGTCGCGGGCATGCTCGAGGGACTGGCGGGACTGCCGAGATGAGGGGCTCACGGTGGCGGTTCGCGTTCGCCGGCATCTCGGTCGCCGTCGCGGTGTCGACGGCGGCCTGCTCGACGGGACTCGAGAATCTGCCCCTTCCCGCCCCCGGCGTCGGCGGTGACTCGTACGTGATCGCCGCAACGTTCGAGAACGCACTGAATCTGCCGACGAAGGCGAAGGTCAAGCTCGCCGGTGTGGACGTCGGAGAGGTCGAGTCGATGCGTGTGGAGAACTACACTGCGGTCGTCGCGCTGCGCATCATGAACGGTGTGGTGCTGCGCGAGGGTACGACCGCCGAACTGCGGTCGGCGACTCCGCTCGGCGACGTCTTCGTCTCGCTGCAGTCTCCGGCCGATCCGTCGGCGGACGCCGCCGTCCTCGACGAAGGTGACAGCATCCCGATCGAAGCCACCTCGGCCGCGGCAACCGTGGAGGAACTTCTCGCAACGTCATCCCTGCTCGTCAACGGCGGTGTCGTCCGGAACCTGACGAAACTGGTCAACGGCCTCGGTTCGGCGGTGGACGGCAAGGGGGACCGTATCGCCGAACTGATCGACGAGTCCACCCGGCTCGTCGGGGATCTCAATTCCCGGTCCGAGGAGATCCGACGATCCCTCGAGCAGACGAACGGACTCGTGGCGACGCTGTCGGATCAGCGTTCGACGATCAACGACGCGGTCGTCGCAGCCGGTCCCGCACTCGACGTGTTGTCCGAGAACACCACGCAGGTGGTCGATCTGGTCTCTCAGGTCGCCGCGATCACCGATCGGATCGGGAAGTTCCCGTCCGTCCAGGGAACCGACACCCGCAGCATGATCGCCGACATCAACCGGGTGGCAGCCGAACTCGACAGAGCAGCGACGCTTCCAGGGGTGTCCCTCGAGACCGTCAACCGGATTCTGGCGCCGGTCATCAACATCACGAGCGGTACGTCCGCGCATACCGACGCCGATCTGGAGCAGCTGGCGCTCGGTGCCGTCCCGGTCCCCGGGCACACCGGTGACCCCGGGAGCAGGTTGCCCGACGGCACGGACTGGACGGCGTTCGTCGGCACGTTGACGTACACGATCATGCGACTGCAGAGCAAGTTCGGGGTGGTGCCGGAATGACAGCCGCCGACGGACGGAACGCGGTCCTCGAAGTCCCCGCCCGCGCACTGGTTTCGAGTGTGCGTTACGCGTCGGCGCACCGCCTCGGACTGTCCGTGGCGGCGCTCGCCCTCACGATGGTTCTCGGCGTCACGTACCTGATCTTCGGTGTCTTCCATCTGGATCCGGCCGACCGGAAGATCCACGTCCGCGTGAACCTCGGGGATTCGGGAGGACTGCTGCCCGACCGCAACGTCACGTTGCGCGGTGTACCGATCGGGGTGTCGTCGGTGGAACTGACCGACGAGGGTGTGGTCGCGGTCGCGGCGATCGACTCGTCGGCACAGATTCCCGTCGGCGGAGAGGTGCGGGTCGCGGGACTGTCGCTCGCGGGGGAGCAGTACCTCGACTTCCGGCCGACTTCCGACAGCGGGCCGTTCCTCGTCGACGGCGCGGAGATCTCCGTCGGCGAGACGTCGACCCCGGTGCCGTTGGCCACGCTCATGGGCAATCTCGACGGGATGCTCGCGCAGATCGACCCCGACACGGTCCGGACCATCGTCGACGAACTCGGTATGAGCGCGGAGGGACCGGACAAGCTGGCCGATATCGTCGACGGCGGAACGTTTCTGATCTCCACACTCGATTCGGTGCTGCCGCAGACCGTCAGCGTGCTCAACACCAGCAAGGTCGTGCTCGGGACGCTTTCGGACAGTGCCGCCGGTCTGGCCGCGACCTCCCGGAATCTGTCGGCGACGCTCGAAGGGATCGAGTCGAAGGACGCGGGATTCCGGCAGTTCGTCGACGGTGCGCCGGCGACCCTGCAGTCCGTCGACACGCTCTTCGCGGACAACTCGCCGACGATGGTGCAGTTGTTGGGCAACCTGGCCACGACCGCACAGATGGCGTACCTCCGGGTACCGGCCCTCCACGAGTTCTTCTTCCCGGCCACCCGGGGCGGGTCGACACTCGACGCGCTGGGGACCGCGTTCCGCGACGGCGGTATCTGGGCGTTCGTCAACATCTATCCGCGGTACTCGTGCGACTACGACCTGCCCCGGCAGTCGCCTGCGCTGTCGAACTTCCCGGAACCGTTCCTGCACACCTACTGTCCGAATCCCGATCCGTCGACCCTGGTCCGCGGAGCGCGCAATGCGCCGCGACCGGCGGGTGAAGAAGGCGGTTATGCGCCGCCGCCGGGCGTCGATCCGCTGCAACAGGCGGATCCGACTCCGGTGGGGCCGTTGTCTCTACTGCTCGAGCCCGGCGGCCCCGATCCCGGCGACCCGGGGGTGCGCTGATCCGATCACGGCTGCCGACGCAGCGACCCGGCCCGACAACGAGAAGGAGAACCGACGTGAGCAAGAACAGCCGGACGGCAGCGGCCGTCGTCGAGCGCGAGAATGCCGACGAGAAGACCGAGGACGACGTCGTGACCGAGGACGCTGCAACCGGTGACGCCGCAACCGAGAACCCTGCAATCGACAAAGCGGTGCCGGGCAAGGATCGGGGACGCATCGGGCTTCTTGCCGCCGTGCTGGTGGCGGTCCTGGCGATCGTCGTCGCCGGCGTGCTCGGCTGGAAGTGGAATCAGGCCGACGCCGTCGACGACGCTTCTGCCGCTGCGCTGGATGCGGCACGGCAGTACGCGGTCGTGCTGACCAGCGTCAGCGCGGACGACCTCGACGCCAATTTCGAGGCCGTGCTGGACGGCGCCACCGGCAACTTCAAGGACATGTATGCCCAGTCGAGCGAACAGCTTCGGCAGCTGCTCGTCGATAACCAGGCGACCGCCGAGGGTGTCGTGATCGAGGCCGGCATCAAGTCCGCGACGACCTCGAAGGTCGAGGTGCTGCTGTTTGTCGACCAGACCGTCACCAACGCCGTGACACCCGAACCGCGACTCGACCGCAGCCGCGTCGTGATGACGATGGAACTCGTCGACGGCCGCTGGCTCGCCTCCGACGTGGTGCTGCCCTGATCAGGCGTCGGGAAACGGAGGAAGCGCCCGCTCGTGGAGCCAGGAATCCCACAGCGGCCGTAGCGGTTCGTCGGTGAAATGTGCTGCAAGACCGACGAACTGCTCGGTCGTCACGTTCGAGTGCCGATGCTCCGCGGTCCAGGTGCGAAGCAGGGGGAAGAACCGGTCGTCGCCCAGCTGCCGGCGCAGCGCGTGCAGGGTGAGAGCGCCGCGCTTGTAGATCCGGTCGTCGAACATGTCCTTCGGGCCGGGATCGCCGAGCAGGATGTCCTGGGGTTTGCGTGCCAGCCCTCGATACGCTTCCGCCGCAAGGGTATGCGCGGACGGCCCGGTCGAGTTCTCGGCCCACAGCCACTCGGCGTAGCACGCGAAACCCTCGTGCAGCCAGATGTCGCGCCAGCGCGTGAGAGTCAGGCTGTTGCCGAACCACTGGTGCGCCAATTCGTGTGCGACAAGCCGCTCTTCGCGGCGACGGCCGTCGCAGTGGTTGGCGCCGAAGATCGACAGACCTTGCGCCTCGATCGGAATCTCGAGGTCGTCGTCGGTCACCACGACGGTGTAGTGCGCGAACGGATACGGCCCGAACAGGCGCTGGAAGACCTCCATCATCTTCGGCTGACGGCCGAAGTCGACGTCGAATTCCTCCCGCAGTCGCGGGGGATGCACCGCGAGTATCGGAACCGGGGACGAGCACACCTTGCGGGCCTCGTACTGCCCGATCTGCACGGTCGCCAGATACGTCGACATCGGTTCGGGCTGCTCGTACACCCACGTCGTCTGGCTGGCCTTCGTGGTCTTGCGCAGCAGCGTGCCGTTCGCGACGGCGTGGAACGGCGAATCGGTGGTGAGGGTGATCCGGTAGGTCGCCTTCGACCCCGGGTGGTCGTCGCACGGAAACCACGACGGGGCACCGTTCGGCTGGCTCGCCACGAGCGAACCTTCCTCGAGTTCCTCCCAGCCGACCTCCCCCCACATCGAGTGGCGGGGCGTCGGCGTCCCCGAATAGTTCACGGTGACGGTCAGTACCGCCCCGGCCGGGATCTTCTGTGCCGGGGCCACGGTGAGCTTGCCGTCGCGGTGGGTGTACTTCGCCGGTCGCGCACCGTTGACCGACACCTTCGACACCCGCATCGTGTCGACGAGATCGAGCGCGTACTTGCCGCGCACATCGGTCGTGGTGGCGATGATCGTCGCGCGGCCGGAGAGCCGGTTCGACGCGACCTTGTACGTCAACTCCAGTTCGTAACGGGACACGCGATATCCGCGGTTGCCGCTCGTCGGCAGATAGGGGTCGAGCGGACGGTCCGGACCCACGGGCGCAACCGGCTTGGCCGCCTTGACGGACTTCATCGGGGCGACCAATCCGCGGGCGTCGTCCACGGGGCGATGGGATTGCCCTGCCAGCGGGTCGACGCGGGGACGACGTCGCCGCGCATCACGAGCGAGGCCGGGCCCACGGTGGCTCCGGCGCCGATGCCCGACGCCGGCAGCGCGACGCACTGCGGGCCGAGCGTGGCTCCGTTCTCGAGGGTCACGGTGTCCATGGACATGATCCGATCATGGAACAGATGCGTTTGCACCACGCACCCCCGTTCCACCGTCGCTCCGTCCTCGAGCGTCACCAGATCCGCCTCCGGCAGCCAGTAACTTTCACACCACACGCCGCGGCCGATGTGCGCGCCGAGCGCCCGCAGCCACAGATTCATCACGACGGTTCCGGTCGCCGGGCGGGCGAACCAGGGCGCGGCGACCATCTCGACGAACGTGTCGGACACCTCGTTCCGCCACACGAACGAACTCCACAGCGGATGTTCCACCCGGCCGATCCGCCCGACCACCAACCATTTCGCCGCGACCGAGATGCCGCACGCGACCGCACCCGCGATCATGAGGACGAAACCGCCGAGCAGCAGGGCGAGCGGATACCCACCCACGGCCGCGAGCGCGTTCAGTGCGAACAGCACACCGAGCCCGATTCCGAACGTCACCATCATCGGGACGAGCCGGAACGTTTCGACGCATCCCCGCGCGACCTTCAGTTTCAGTGGGGGAGCGAACGTGCGGCTCGCGTCGGAGTCGCCGGCGGAACGGCGCAATCGGACCGGGGGACTGCCCAGCCACGACGACCCGGACTTTGCTTTCGTCGGCGCTGCGGACAGCACCGCGACGAGACCGTGCTTCGGTACCCGGCGGCCCGGCGCGGCCATGCCCGAGTTGCCGAGGAACGCACGCTTTCCGACCTTCGCGTGGGAGATGAACAGCCAGCCGCCACCGAGTTCGTAGGACGCGACCATGGTGTCGTCGGCGAGGAACGCCCCGTCGGCGACCTTCGTGAACTTGGGCACCATCAGCACGGTCGACGCCTCGACGTCCTTGCCGATGTCGGCGCCGAGCAGACGCAGCCAGATCGGGGTGAGCATGGAGGCGTACAGCGGGAACAGGAACGTGCGCGAGGAGTCCATGAGCCGTTCGGTGGCCCACACCTGCCAGCCGACGCGGCTGCGCACCGGGTGCCAGCCCTCGGTCATACCGAGCGACAGCAGCCGCACCGCTGCGACGGTGAGCAGTGCGAACACGAACATCGTGAGCAGCCCGGCCGCGGGCAGCATCACGAGGGACCGGACGACGGCCTCGGGCAACGTCGCGGTGTCGCTCACCCACCAGCCGATCAACGCCACGCCGGCGCCGATCGCGACGAGCGGCAACCCGGCGATCACCACCGAACTCGCACCGAACACCGGCACCCACCCAGGCGCGCGGCGGGGTGCTTCGGCCGGCCACGGGTGCGCGGCCTTTCCCACCTTCACGGCGGGCGAGCCGGCCCACTGCTGTCCGGACTTGACGCGCCCGAACACCGCGGACCCGGCTTCGACCACGGCATTCTTGCCGATCTTGCATCCGGGATTGAGGGTGGACCGGGCACCGATCGACGCGCCCGCGCCGATCCGGATCGCGCCGATGTGCACCATGTCGCCGTCCACCCAGTGACCGGACAGGTCCACCTCGGGTTCGATCGAGCAGCCGTCACCGAGTTCGAGCATGCCGGTCACCGGGGGCAGGCTGTGCAGATCGACGCCGCGGCCGACCTTCGCGCCGAGCGCGCGGGCGTAGTACAGCATCCACGGTGCACCGGACAGGTTCGCGGCCCCGCTCGCCTCGACCAGCCGCAGCGACGTCCACAGACGCAGATGCACCGAGCCGCCGCGGCGATACGTGCCGGGCTTCACGCCGCGCAGCAGTATCCGCGCCCCCGCGACCGCGATCGTCATGCGACCGAGCGGGGTGATGAACAGCAGCACGCCGAGTGCGACCCACCACCACGACAGGGTGACGGTCCACGGCACCGAGACGACGGCCGCGAGCACGTTGTTCAGCACGGCCAGCCACGTCACCCACTGCATGCCGGTCAGCGTGGTCAGCGGGACGGTCGCGGCGATCTGCGCCAGCTGCGCGGACCGCGGTGTCGGTTCGACGACCCGGGGAGCGACGGCTTCGGTCGGGGCGAGCTCGTCGAGGTACAGGGCGAGCGAACCCAGCCGCGGATGGTCGTACAGTTCCGCGACGGTCATCTCCGGATAGCGTTCGCGCAGGGCCGTCACCAGCTGCGCCGCCGACAGCGAGCCGCCGCCGAGTTCGAAGAAGTCGTCGTCGAGGCCCTCGACACGGGCACCGAGCAGCGACATCCACAGGCTCGCGACCCATTCCGCGGTGGGGTCCAGTCCGAGTGCCTCGGCGGACTCGGCGTCGGCGCCGGGCAGCGGCCACGGCAGCGCGTTCCGGTCGACCTTGCCGGACGTGCGGGTGGGCAGTTCCTCGACGAGTGCGAGCCGCGGGACCATCGCGGCGGGGAGCTGCTCGGTGAGCAGGTCACGGGCCGAGGCGACATCGAAGTCCGGGTCGGTGCTGGCGATGTAGCCGACGAGCATCGCGTGCCCGGCCGCGGTCTTGCGCACGGCGCAGGCGCCGCCCGCGACGCCCGGCAGGTTCTGCAGGGCGTTGTCGATCTCGCCGAGTTCGATGCGCCTGCCGCCGATCTTGACCTGGTCGTCCGCGCGGCCCTGGAAGAGCAGGCCGCGACGGTCGAGGGTCACCAGATCGCCGCTGCGGTAGGCGCGTTCCCAGCCCAGGGTCGGCATCGGCGCGTATTTCTCGGCGTCCTTGGCGGGGTCGAGGTAGCGGGCCAGGCCGACTCCGCCGATGACGAGTTCGCCGGTGGCGCCCTCCTCGACGGGCACCCCGTCGGCGTCGACGACGGCGAGGTCCCAGCCGTCGAGCGGCAGGCCGATGCGGATGGGGCCGGTGCCGTCCATACGGGCGGCACACGCGACCACGGTCGCTTCCGTCGGGCCGTAGGTGTTCCACACCTCCCGGCCGGGGACGGCGAGCCGGGCGGCGAGGTCCGGGGGGCAGGCCTCCCCGCCGAAGATGAGCAGCCGCACCGCTTCGAGCGCTTCGGCGGGCCACATCGCCGCGAGCGTGGGCACCGTGGAGACGACGGTGACATCGCGCGAGACCAGCCACGGACCCAGATCCATGCCGGAGCGCACGAGCGATCGGGGTGCGGGGACCAGGCACGCGCCGTGCCGCCACGCCAGCCACATCTCCTCACACGACGCGTCGAATGCCACGGACAGGCCGGCGAGTACCCGATCGCCGGGTCCGATCGGGTTGTCCGGCAAGAATATTCGCGCTTCGGCATCGACGAATGCGGCGGCGTTGCGGTGCGTGACCGCGACGCCCTTCGGGGTGCCGGTCGACCCGGAGGTGAAGATGATCCAGGCGTCGTCGTCGAGCCGCGGTCCGCGTATCTGCGGATTCGCGGACGCAGGTGCGGTGCCGGGGCCGATCCCGTTCTCGGTGACGATCGCGGTGACCCCAGCCTCCCCGAACACCAGCTCGGCTCGTTCGTCGGGGTCGTCCGCGTCGACCGGAACGTATGCCGCTCCCGCGGCGAGCACCGACAGGATGGTGACGTACAGGTCCTTCGTGCCCGACGGCATGCGCACCCCGACACGGTCGCCGGCGCCGACGCCCGCGTCGGTCAGCCGGTAGGCGCCGGCGACGATCTCCTCCGCCAGCTCCGCGTAGCTGAGCGTGACCTTGCCGTCGTCGATCGCGGGGGCGTCGGGATGGGTGTCGGCGGTGCTGCGCAGGATGTCGACGAGGGTCCGCGCGGGAGGTGCGAACGAGGAGCGCAGGTACTCGTCCGGTATTCGAGCCGGCCGACCCGGATCCGTCTTGGGCTGGACAGACAATCTGCGTCCTTCTCTAGGTGTCGATGCGTGTGGCCGGTTGTCTCACGACCGGGTGGACGGCAGGTGAACTCCCTGCCGGCGGGACGGTCGCTTCGACCGATTGTGCTCCGGACCATCGACTTCTCGCCTGTCGACCGCGCGCGAAATGTTTCGGTTTGACAACAGCGGCGGCGTGCTGTCATCCTCTTCGGCAGGTCACGAGTACCAGCATCAAGCCCCGGCTCGCTGGTCGGCAACCCTCCTCCGCGGTGGGGTGCTCCGGGTGACGACCAGGCTGTGGTTCCAACACCGGACGCAGCAAGCGCGGACTCCGCCGGCGATCCAACATCGTCGTGGCGATCACCGACGGGTCCCTGGACAGACAAGGGATTACTGATGACTGCTGCAACGACCGCCACCTGCATCGCCCCCATCGCTCGCGTTTCCGGCTGTGACCTGCAGGTTCCGCTCGTCCAGGGCGGCACCTGCACCTACGCCAACTTCGACTACGCCGCGAGTGCCCCGGCCCTGGCCGCCGTCACCGACCGCATCGCCGAACTGCTGCCCTTCTACGCCAGCGTTCACCGCGGCGCCGGTTACGCCTCGCGCGTGACCACGGACGCCTACGAGAAGTGCCGGGCCGTGGTCGCCGGATTCGTCGGTGCCGCCGACGATCAGGTCGTCGTGTTCACCCGCAACACCACCGATTCCCTGAACCTGCTCGCGACCGCCGTGCCCGGTGACGTCGTGCTCCTCGACATCGAACATCACGCGAACCTGTTGCCGTGGAAGAACTCTCGCATCGTCGAGGCCGCCGACACGGTGGCCGGGACGGTCGAGCGACTCGCCGCGGAACTGCGCCGCGCGCCGGCCGCGCTGCTCGCGATCACCGGAGCCTCGAACGTCACCGGTGAGCTGCTGCCCATCGAGGAACTGGCGGACCTCGCGCACGAGTGCGGTGCCCGCATCCTCGTCGACGGCGCACAGCTGGTCCCGCACCGCCGGATCGACCTCGCCGCGACCGGCGTCGACTACCTCGCGTTCTCCGGTCACAAGACGTACGCGCCGTTCGGCGCCGGCGTCCTGGTCGGCCGCCGCGACTGGCTCGATGTGGCCGAGCCGTACCTTGCCGGTGGTGGCGCGGTGCGCGAGGTGCGCCTGGACCACACCGAGTGGGCCTGCGCCCCGGCGCGTCACGAGGCCGGTTCGCCGAACGTGCTCGGTGCGGCCGCGATCGCGGCGGCCTGCGAAGCGCTCGCCGGTTTCGATGCCGACGCCGTCGCCCGCCACGAAGAGGAACTGAGCCGCCTGCTGGTCGAGGGTCTGCGCGGAATCGACGGCGTCGAACTGCTGCGCCTCTGGGAGGACTCGTGCGAGTCCGTCGGCATCGTCACCTTCACGGTCGCGGGCTACGAACCCGCCGAGGTCGCGGCGTACCTGTCGGCGGAGTACGGCATCGGCGTGCGCGACGGACGTTTCTGCGCGCATCCGCTGCTCGCCCGCGTGGGCCGCGCCGGAGGTGCGGTGCGTGCCTCCCTCGGCCTCGGCAGCTCGTCCGCCGACGTGGAGCGTCTGGTCGGCGCGGTGCGTCGCCTCGTCGAGCACGGAACGTCCTGGACCTACGCGAAGACCGACGGCCTGTGGGGCCCGTCGCCGGAGACCCGCCCGGGTCTCGCGGCCGAGGGCGCGGGCGCGTCGGAGTGCGTCTGATCACCCCGATCGACAATTTCCCACAAGATCGGTAGGGTATTGCCCATGGCATCGCAGACCGCATCGAACGTCGTCGCACAGTGGTGCCGTCGTCATGTGGATCTGTGCCGCACCGCCTCCGGCATGTGTACGAGCTGAACGACACCCCAGTCTCCACAGCTCATCGCCGCGGGATCGCCTGCGGCAGTTCGAAGGAACCCCACATGTCGTACAACAACGTCGTCCACACCGTGTCGTCCGCGCGCCCGCTGCGTGTCGCCGTCGAACTCGCCGGTCCGTCCGGCCCGCACTACTGGGCCGATCTCACCGCCGGCCGACCCGGCGAGGAGTCGCTCGATCTCAGTGCGCCGCAGCCGAATGTCGTGCGGATCCGCGCCACCGATCTGCGCGAGACCCGCAAGGCCACCGATCGCATCCGTGCCGGGCTCGTCGCCGAAGGTCGCGACCCCGGCAGCGTCACCGTCCTGGTCGATCTCGAGGTGGTCGTCGCATCGGAGGCCCGTAGCGCACGGAAACAGTACGCGCAGTTGGATGTTCCGCGCTCGTCGGACACCCTGTCGTACGTCGGTACCCCGCAGGGGCTCGCCGGTCTCATCGCCGATATCCACTCCACGCACGTTGCGGACGGTGTCACCCTCGTTCCGCTCGCGGCGCCGTTCACCGTGGAGCACATCATCGACGGAACGCTTCCGTGGCTCGAATCCCGCGGTCTCGCGGCGACCGCGCCGTCTGTCGTGGAAGTGTTGCGCCGCTTCGGGACCGGTGGCCGAGGCCTCGTCCGCGCCTCCTGAACATCCCGGCGGAAGCCGGTCACGATTCGAAATGCCGAGTGGGGCGGGAGAACGGATTCTCTCGCCCCACTCGCTGTATCTTCAGGCCGAACGCCGGGTCAGGGGTTCGACGACGTGCACGCCGGGATCGGGGTCGAAACGGTAGCCGGTTCCCCGCACCGTCGTGATGATGGATCCGAATCTTCCCAGCTTCGTGCGGATTCGGGACACGTGGACATCGACGCTGCGGCCGCGTCCGTGGTCGGCGTTCGTCCCGTCGGGATCGAGTTCGCGCAATACCGATCGGGACACGACCACGCGAGGCCGCCGGACGAGTCGGGACAGGATCTCGAATTCGGTGTGGCTGAGCGGAACCCGGACATTGTCGAGGATCACGTCGCGGGCCGGAAGATCGATCACCAGCGGCACCGGTGTGGAGCTGAGCAACGTGTGTGTGCTCGCTCCCGGCACGAGGTCCCGAGCGGTTTCGCGCAACGCGTCGGCGAGCGCGGCGAGATCCGCCGACGAGCGCACACCGGTGTTCGAAAGCTGAACGACCAGTACGAGTTCGGGTGTTGTGGTCATGGTGTGGTGTCCAATGGTGTGGGCCGGTGGTAGACGCCGTCGTGATAGAGCAGCGGGGCCGCCGGCGACTCGGTGTCGGTGACGTGAGTGTGGGTGACGAGGCCGACGACCAGCGTGCTGTCTCCGGCCGGAATCAATTGGTGTACAAGCAGACGCAGGCGCACGGGAGTGTCGTGGAGTGCGGGTTCGCCGGTGTCGAGACGGCCCCACAGAGAACGGTCGGCGAAGCGTTCCTCGGCGCTGCGTGCGAAACGCTGTGCCAGATGCTGCTGGTCGTCGCCCAGGAGGTGCACCACGAGCGAGTCCGCCGCGTGCACGGCGTCGATACTCGACGATGTCCGAGTGATGTTGAACGACACCAGCGGTGGGTTCAGTGACAGCGAGGAGAACGACGTCGCGGTGAAGCCGACCGGGCCGTTTCCGGCGTCGAGCGTGACGACGGTGACGCCTGCCGGGTGGCGGCGCAGCGCGGAGCGGTACTCCTCGTTATCGACGCCCAGGGCGAGTTCGGGTGCGGTGGCGTCGGCGCGATCGGCGACAGAGGAATGTGATGTGGGCATAGCCGTCCCTGGAAAGGCTGGTCCCCGGAAGAAACTGGGGGACAAAGCGAGTGATGAGATGGAATGGGTGTGGGCGTCAGGCCGCACACAGGCACGAGCGGGTACGGCACAGGTCGACGTGCCTGCGGCTCCACGCTCGGATAGTCACGGTGACACTATAGTGCAGCGGTCCCGCTTCCGATACCGCGGGCCGGTCAGTCCACGTCCATGTCCATGCCCGCGGTGATGCGCAGAAGTTCCCGATAGGTCGTGCGGAACACCGTGTTCGGGTATCCGCCCGCGGCCCACAACAGCGGATGGGCCTCGAGCGCACGATCCACATAGGTCGGCAGATTGGTGGGGTGACCGAGCGGCGCGACACCGCCGACCGGTTGCGCGGTGACCTCCGTGACCACCTCCGGCGACGCCGGCACCAGCGTGCCGCCGAGGCGCTCGCCGCAGCGCCGGACGTCGACCCGGTGGGCTCCGGAGACCAGCAGCAGAACCGGTTCGCCGTCGAGTTCGAACACGAGCGATTTCACGATCGCACCGACGTCGACGCCCAGCGCCGCGGCCGCCTGCTCGGCGGTGTGCACCGATTCCGGCTGGGTGAGGATCAGGCCGGGATGGCCGCGCGAGATGAGCGTGTCGGCCACGTGAACGGCGTTCGGATGCAGTGTCGCGGACATGGTTCCAATGTAGGAGCGGACCGCAACTGCCGGGCGGGGATCAGTAGAGCGGAAAGCCGTCCTCCGGCCCGAGCATGCGTTCGAGGCGGGTGCGCGTGATCTTCGCGAGTTCGTCGGTGCGGATCTTCCGCTCGGCGTCGACCTCGTTGTCGAGGCGGTGAACGAGGTCGGCGAGCAGCTCGTCGGGCCCGCGGTCTCCCGAACACCAGAGATAACGGAAGCCGAACCTCTCCTCGTACACCTGCGCCGACCGGGCGATCTCCGCCATCATGAGCGGATCGTCGGTCCACACCGAGCACTGCTCGGCGCGCGAATGGGTGCTGTGCGGCCGGACACCGACGATCGGGTGGCACTCCAGCGCCTCGGCGATGCTCGTCTCGTCCAACGTGACGAGCACTGCGTCGGCGCGGGCGAACAGTTCGGTGTAGCTCGCGTACGGGCGTCCGGCGGCCACCGGGTTGGCCCAGGCGAGCGTCGCGCAGCACTCGTACAGCGCGTGAACGGCGCCGCGGCGGCTGAGGGCGTTGAACGCACCGAGACCGATTCCCTGATGCAGAAGCATGGCCTGCGCTCCTCTCCGAGACGGACCGCCCCGGGCACCCCGGCGCTGCGGTCGGATCCAGCTTCCCTCGTGTGCGGGCGCGCTTCCAGGGCTGTGACCGGGAGTTTTCGAGTCTTTAACACCGCTCGGGGGTGAACGTGACGGGGAGCTCGGTGTGAACGCCCGGCAAAGATATTACTCTCGAGTAATGACCGATCATTCCAGCTGGAAAGCATTCACCGTCGAGGTCGAGGCGCATGTCGCACGCGTGACCCTCGTCGGACCCGGCAAGGGCAACGCGATGGGACCCGACTTCTGGTCCGAGCTGCCCGAGGTGTTCGCCGCGCTCGACACCGACGACGAGGTGCGCGCCGTCGTCCTCGCCGGCTCCGGCAAGCACTTCTCGTTCGGGCTGGACCTGCCCGCGATGAGCGGCGACCTCGGCAAGGTCCTCGCAGACAAGGCGCTGGCCAAGCCGCGCACCGACTTCCACGCGATGATCAAGCGCATGCAGGCGGCGATCACCGCCGTCGCCGATTGCCGCAAGCCCGTCGTCGCCGCCGTGCAGGGCTGGTGCATCGGTGGCGGCGTCGACCTCATCACCGCAGCGGACATCCGCTACGCCTCGGCGGACGCCAAGTTCAGCGTCCGTGAGGTGAAGGTCGGCATGGTCGCCGACGTCGGGACCCTCGCCCGCCTCCCGCTCATCATCGGCGACGGCCACACCCGCGAACTCGCCCTCACCGGCAAGGACATCGACGCCGCACGTGCCGAGAAGATCGGCCTCGTCAACGACGTGTTCGACGACGCCGAGGCCACCCTCGCCGCCGCCCACGCGACCGCCGCGGAGATCGCCGCCAACCCGCCGCTCGTGGTCCACGGCATCAAGGACGTCCTCGACCACAGCCGCTCCCCGCAGGTCGACGACAGCCTCCGCTACGTCGCG
This sequence comes from Rhodococcus sp. O3, assembly GCF_048897285.1. Taxonomy (NCBI): domain Bacteria; kingdom Bacillati; phylum Actinomycetota; class Actinomycetes; order Mycobacteriales; family Nocardiaceae; genus Rhodococcus; species Rhodococcus sp. O3. The sequence goes on along the minus strand of NZ_JBMBTE010000074.1, from coordinate 3,462 downwards.
GCGTGGAACGCGGCGTTCCTGCCCTCCGAGGACCTGACCGAGGCAATCTCCGCCATCTTCGAGAAGCGCCCCCCGAACTTCCGGGGAGCCTGAACTGCGGGGCCGCTGAGCTGCGGGCTCCGTCCGAAACGAGCGAACGGTACATTCAGTCGATCTGTGATCGACTGAATGTACCGTTCGCTCGGAAAAAAGAGGTGGGTCGAAAGAGACCGGGACGGCTCAGTGGCCGCCGTTCTCCTTCAGCCGCGCGATCGACGCCTCGACCTCGGCCTCGGCCTCGGCGCGACCGACCCAGTCGGCGGCCTCGACGTGCTTGCCCGGCTCGAGGTCCTTGTAGTGCACGAAGAAGTGCTTGATCGCATCGAGTTCGAACTGCGAGACGTCGGAGATGTCCTGGATGTGATCCCAGCGCGGGTCGCCGGCCGGCACGGCCAGGATCTTGTCGTCGCCACCGGCCTCGTCGACCATCTTGAACATGCCGACGGGGCGGGCCTCGACGATGACACCCGGGAAGACCGACTCGGGGAGCAGCACCATGCAGTCCAGCGGGTCACCGTCCTCGCCGAGGGTGTTCTCGATGTAGCCGTAGTCGGCCGGGTAACCGAACGACGTGTAGAGGTAGCGATCCAGCTTCACGCGGCCGGTCTCGTGATCGACCTCGTACTTGTTGCGCTGTCCCTTGGGGATCTCGATGGTGACGTCGAACTCCACGCCGGTGTCCTCACTTCGTCGGTGATTGGCTGTCGCTCCAACTGCCGCGATCGCGGCGATGGTCCGCAGAGAGGATAACGGGAGCGGGGCTACCCTGGTGGACGCAGGTGCCGGACCCACCCGGGCGGCCACCAGGGCGCGGGAGTCTCGAACGCAGCGGAGGCGTGTTGGCGGGTCAGGATAAGAACAAGAAGCTCGGCGGGCTCGAAGCGCGCCGTCGGCGAAGCCTCCGCATCCTGATCGGCATCTGGGGCACCGGATTCCTCGCACTCGTCGTCGGCGGCACATTCGCGCTGTCCGAGCTCGTGGGCAGCGACGCCGAGGCCGCGATCACTCCGGCGCCCGGCCCGGTCACCGCGACCCCTCAGGTCGCTCCCGTTCCCGCCGACGCTCCGGCGCCCGTCGCCGCTGCGCTCGGCGCGATTCTGGTGCCCGCCGTCGCCGACCCCGCGCTCGGGACTCTCGCCGGGTCCGTCACCGACACCGCCACCGGCACGGTCCTGTGGGCGCAGGATCCCGACCGCCCGATGGTTCCGGCGTCGACCACGAAGGTCCTCACCGCCGCGGCGGCGCTGCTGTCGCTGCCACTCGACCATCGGGTGTCCACGCGGGTCGTCGAGGGCAGCCGTCCCGGCGAGATCGTGCTCGTCGCCGGCGGCGATCCCACCCTCACCGCACTTCCGGTCGGGCAGGACGGCTTCTACCCGGGCGCACCGCGCGTCGCGGATCTCGTTCAGCAGATCCAGCGTTCGGGAGCCGTCGTCGACACGGTGCTCGTCGACGTCGGCAGCTACATGGGCGATCCGATGGCCGCCGGGTGGATGCCGTCGGACGTCGGGGGCGGCTACATCGCACCGATCGAACCGGTGATGCTCGACGGCGGCCGGTCGATTCCGAACGCGGACGAATCTCCGCGCAGCCCGACGCCCGCGCTCGACGCCGGCCGTGCCCTCGCCGCGGCGCTCGGCGCCGACCCCGCGACCGTCGCGGTCGGGACCGCGTCCCCGGGGGCGGCGCCCCTGGCGTCGGTGCAGTCGGCGCCTCTGCGCGACCGGCTCCGGCAGATGATGGACCACTCCGACAACGTCCTCGCCGAGACGATCGGCCGCGAGATCGCGATCGCGTCCGGCTCCCCGGCGTCGTTCTCCGGGGCCGTCGACTCCGTGCTCCGCACCCTCACGGCCGCCGGATTCGACGTCGGCGGCGTCACCATGCACGACGTGAGCGGCCTGTCCGTGGACAATCGCATTCCCGCACGGCTGCTCGACGCGGTGATGGCGTCCGCCGCCGGCACCGACCAGGACGCGCTGCGCCCGATGCTCGACTACCTGCCGGTCGCGGGGGCCACCGGCACCCTCAGCGCCCGCTACGCATCCGCCAACCGCGACGGCGCCGGCTGGGTGCGTGCGAAGACCGGCACCCTCTCCGAGGCGAGCGGGCTGGTCGGAACCGTCGTCGACGTCGACGGGCGGGTCCTGTCGTTCGCGCTGATCGCCAACGGCCGCCCGCCCGGCGAGAGCCGGCCTGCACTCGACGCGGTCGCCGCAACTCTCCGGGGGTGCGGATGCCGATGACCGGCCGCGACCACACCATCGGCGACGCGATCGACTGGTCGTTCGCGGCCGGGGTGGGTGCGCGACTGGCCCGGCCGGGTCCGGCGATGTCCCGGTACACCGCCGACGCCGTGGTGGCCGAACTCGCCGACGCCGCCGACCGGGCCGAGCAGCCGGTGCGGGAACTCACCGGTCTCGGCGACGGCCACGACGCTCCGGCGCCCGCCCGGGTCGTGGACCGGAGCGGCTGGGTGCAGGCCGCGGCGGGGTCGATGGCAGACCTGACCGGAGGCGGACAGAACGGCACTTCCTGGATGGGCAAGCCCGCCGGCATGCAGGCCGGCGCGATGCTCGCGTACCTGTCGTCGGCGGTCCTCGGCCAGTACGACCCGTTCTCACGGACCCTGCTCCTCGTCGCACCGAACGTCGTCGCGGTCGAACGCGCGCTGAAGGTTCCGACCGCGGACTTCCGCCTGTGGGTGTGCCTGCACGAGGTCACCCACCGGGTGCAGTTCGCCGAGGCGCCGTGGATGGTCGAGGTGATGCGCACCGCCACCGCCGAACTCGGTGCCGCCGCCGACGAGCCCGTCTCCGAACTGGTGGGCCGGGTCGTCGCCGTCGTCCGCGACCGCCGCAGCAACGACGAGAAGCAGATGTCCGAGCGCGGTGTCCTCGGTCTGCTGCGGGCCACCCAGTCGGAATCCCAGCAAATCGCCCTCGACCGCATGCTCGCGCTCGGCACCCTCCTCGAAGGCCACGCCGACCACGTCATGGATGCCGTCGGCCCCGGGGTGGTTCCCGCGGTCGGCCGCATCCGCCGGGCGTTCGACAACCGACGGCGCCGCAGCTCCAACCCCGTTCATCGGGTGATCCGCGCGCTGTTGGGCGTGGACGCGAAGATGGCGCAGTACGTGCACGGCAAGAAATTCGTCGACGCTGTCGTCGCCCGCGTCGGGATGGCGGAGTTCAACGCCGTGTGGTCCGGCCCGGACGCGATGCCCACGCTCGCCGAGATCGACGACCCGGACGCCTGGATCGCCCGGGTCCTGGGCTGAGCAGCGTGGAACCGGACACGACTGTGGAACCGGACACGGCTGCCGGGGGTCGTCCCCTGCTTCCCGAGACCCCGGCGATCCACGAGGTCCGGCTGGCCGTGCGGGCGTGGCTCGGCCGCCACGACGTGCGGTCGGTGGCGGTG
>NZ_JBMBTE010000073.1:0-26828 GCF_048897285.1 Rhodococcus sp. O3 | reverse complement strand
GTTCGCCGCCGCCGTCGAACAGGCGCGGGCGGCGGGGTTCACGATCGTCGAGATCGATCTGGACGACTTCCTCGCCGCCGCCCGGCTGCTGTACGACGGGGCGCTCGTCGCGCAGCGGTGGGATGCGGTCGGTGAGTTCGTCGAGACCGCCGATTCCGGCGACCAGGAGACGGGACTGGATCCGGTGGTGGCCGGGATCGTGCGGGGCGCGGCCCGGTTCTCCGCCGTCGACCTGCTGCGCGACCGTGCGAAACTCGCCGCGCTGCGCGACCGGGCGATGACCGCGTGGGGTGACTGCGCGGCGCTACTGGTCCCGACCGCGCCGTTCCATCCGACGATCGCGCAGGTCGCTGCGGACCCGGTCGGGGTCAACTCGCGGCTGGGGGCCTACACGAACTTCTGCAATCTGTTCGATCTGTGCGGGGTTGCGGTCCCGGCCGGTGAGGTCGTCGAAAGCGACGGCAGCACAGCACAGTTCGGCGTGACGGTGCTCGCCAAGGCCGGGCACGACGCGGTCGCGGCCGACGTGGCGGCACGCCTGACCGGGGCGCCGCGCGACCCGTCGGCACCGTCGTGGCCGGAACGTGCCGGGGCGCAGGTGTTTCCGTTGATCGTGTTCGGTGCCCACCTGCACGACCAGCCGCTCGCCGGTCAGCTCACCGCGCTCGGTGCCCGCTGGGCCGGACCGGTCTCGACGGCACCGGAGTACCGGATGACCGCGCTGCCCACCCAGCCGCCGAAGCCTGCGGTGGTGCGCTGCGCCGACGGCGGAGCGTCCCTGGAAGGGGAGCGGTGGGTGTGCTCACCCGCGGCGCTCGGCCGATTCCTGGCGGCGCTGCCCGCCCCGATGGGGCTCGGGTCGGTGCAGCTGGCCGACGGCACGTGGGAGACCGGATTCGTGTGCGGCGACGACGCCGCATCCGCGGCGCCCGACATCACCGCCGCCGGGTCCTGGCGCACCCACCTCGCCGCGACCCTGGTGTAGCCGTCGGGTCAGGCGGGGACGAGCCCGCTGACCTCGGCGAGCAGCTCGAGGGAGCGCAGCCACGCGGTGCGGCCCGGCGCCGACGACACCACGATCAGTTCGTCGGCCCGGGCGCGCTCGGTGAACGCATCCAGGTATTCGCGGACCTCGGCGGGGTTGCCGACGGCGGTGTAGTGCAGCATCTGCGTCACCTGCCGGCCGGCGGGGGAATCGAGCAGCAGCTCGATCTCCTCGTCGGTGAAGCTGCGACCCCGGCCGACCATCTGCACGACGCGGTTGCGTTTGGTGGCCTCGAACAGTTGCCGGGCCTCCTCGGTGGTGTCGGCGGCGATCACCCCGACACCGGCGATGACATAGGGCTCGGCGAGCTGCTCGGACGGCTGGAACTCGCGCCGGTACAGCGCGACCGCGTCCTCGAGCGCCTGCGGCGCGAAGTGGGACGCGAAGCCGTACGGAAGACCCAGCAGCGCGGCGAGTTTCGCGCCGAACAAGGACGACCCGAGAATGTAGAGCGGCACATCGGTGCCCTTGCCGGGGATCGCGTCGACACCCGGAATGCGGCTCTGCCCCCGCAGATAGCCCTGCAGTTCGAGCACGTCCTGCGGGAAGCTGTCCGCCGACGAAGGATCACGCCGCAGCGCGCGCATGGTGTTCTGATCGCTGCCCGGCGCGCGGCCCAGACCCAGATCGATGCGGCCGGGATGCAGCGATTCGAGGGTGCCGAACTGCTCTGCGATGGTCAGCGGCGAATGGTTCGGCAGCATGACACCACCGGCACCGAGCCGGATCGACGACGTGTGCGCCGCGACGTGCGCGATCAGCACGCTCGTCGCCGACGACGCGATCGACGGCATGTTGTGGTGCTCGGCGTACCAGATGCGCCGGTAGCCCCACTTCTCGGCGAGCTGCGCCATCCGCACGCTCGCGGCGAAGCTGTCCCGCGCGGTCTCGCCCTTGCCGATGTGCGCCAGGTCGAGGATGGAGAGGGGAACGGTCACCGGGTGATCCTTCGCGTCAGGGCCCGGGATCGGCAACCGGGCACACCTTCAGCGACAACACGGCGGCGCCGGCGGCTATTCCTGCCGGGTCGCCGACCGGGTCACATCTCGTCGAAGTGACCGTACGTGCCGCGGTAGAACAGCAGCGGTCCGCCGCTGTGCAGCGAGGTCAGGCCGGTCACCCGGGCCACGACGATCGTGTGGTCACCGGCGTCGTGCTCGGCCTCGATGGTCGCCTCCACCCGCGCGATCGCACCCTCGAGGGCGGGTGCGCCGTTGTCGCCCGGAGTCCACTCCACGCCACGGAACTTGTTGCCGCCGCTGACTGCGAACGCCGCGCACAGGGTGCGCTGGCTCGCGGACAGGACGTTGATCGAGAACGTGCCGATCTCGCGGATCTTCGGCCACGTCGTCGACGTGCGGGCCGGACAGAACGACACCAGCGGCGGCTCCAGCGACACGGACGTGAACGACTGGCACGCGAAGCCGAGCGGCTCGTCGCCGTCGAGGGCGGTGATGACGGTGACTCCCGTGCAGAAGTTGCCCATCACGTCGCGCATCCGGCGTGGATCCAGCACTGCGTGTTCTGCGGTCATGTTGCTCCTATCGGGTGTCGGCTTCGGGACCAGTGTCCGCTATCGCTGATCCGGACGGCCAGGGTGCTCCCGGACAGCGGGCATGTGGGCAGGTCTCGGATCTGCACGCTCGGTGACCGGAAGGACCCCGGAGACGGCGAGGGCATCGACGGTGTCGTGCAGGTCGGGACAGGTGCGGCGCGGTGCGTCGGAGCCGATCCGGGCACACGGCTGCGACGCGTCGTCGGTCAGCCACTGGATGTTGGTATGGAACGTGCCGTTCTTCTCGGCCAGGACACGATTGCCGCACGTGCGGCAGGTGACGGACTGCATGGAGGCTGCTCCCGTTTCAGGTCGGTGGTCGCAGTGTTCCTCGGACGCTAGCCCGCGAACCGTTCCGTGGACACGGCAATATCCCGCGTGGCGGGACATCGATACAGGTGGGAACAGGCCTTCACGAGGTGGTGCTGTGCAGGTTCCCGGGGCATGCACCCGGCCGTCCCGAGGAACGCGCAGCGGGTGCAGGCCTCAGGTCGCGACCGCGGTGCGGTGCGGCGCCGCGTCTCCGTTTCGTGCGCGCGAGAGGGCGTACAACACCCATCCCACGACCGGGAGGATGATGTCGAACCACAGAGGCGGGCCGATGTTGCCGGCCTTGGTGTTGTCCTCGGCGATCCAGTAGTAGATGTGACCGGCGGCGTCGCCGAGGTACTGGACCGACATGACGGTGAGGACCGCCAGCCAGAAGTAGCCGCGGAACCGGATGCACATGATGCCTGCGATGCCGATCGCCAGATCGCCCATCGCGTTCTCGAACTGGAACCCGCCGTCACCGCGCGTGTATCCGATCAGTTCCGCAGTCGCAGGGCCGTCTAGCAGGTGGTATCCGGCGCCGACAACCGAGCTGACGCCGACGGCGACGGCGAGCCACCACACGAGGAAGATGTCGATCGTCGTCGCCGGGCCGGCATCGTGGCGGCGTCTTCGGGAATGGATGAACGCCCCGATCAGCGCGATGATCACCAGGACAATTGTCGGCATCAGGTCCTCCCCGCCTCCGCCGGGTCATTTTACGGAGGGTTCCGGTCGTCGAGGGGGATATTGCCTGGATGAGGAGTGTAGCCGTGTGTCCGGCCGGTCGCGTGTCGTAGACCTGAAAGTCGTTGCCGATGAAAGGGTCCGGGCAACTGTGCGGGTCGGTGCCGGAAAGGCCGCGGGTGACGTTCGGACGGGCCGGATGAATCCCGGTCCGGGTGGGTATCCGGGACCCATGAGCACCGCAGCGAACGGACCGTCGAAGGACTGGCCCGGCTCCGAGTCGGGTCGACCCCCGGATTCCGAACGGCCGGCGTTGCCGGCGTCCACCGAACCCGATCAGGGACTGATCGAGGACGTCGCCCGCCGAAAAGGAATCAAAGGCACCCGTACCGGCACGATCTGGACCGGGTTGGTCGTCGGCATCGTCGTTCTGCTGTTGCTGCTGGTGTTCATCCTGCAGAACCTCGACGAGGCCACCCTCGAGCTGTTCGCATGGGATTTCACCCTCCCCCTCGGCGTGGCACTACTCTTCGCCGCGCTCGCCGGAGCGGCGATCATCGCCCTCGCCGGTGCCGTGCGCATCCTTCAGATCCGGCGAGCCGCCAATCGGCAACGTCAGCTCATCGAGTAGAACCCCGCCCTTTGTAGAACCCGGCCCTGTTTGGGTTCGTATACACCGGGCATCTCTGTCATGGGGTCGAGGTGAGGAGGAATCATGGACGCCGAACCGGGACAGAACTTGCAGGAAGAACCGCAATCCGAGCGCGGCCCGAAGGGGTCGCGTGACACCGGAGCGGATGCGGCCGGCGGTGGAACGGCCGATCGGCCTGCCGGGTCGTTCGACCAGGAGGAAATGCAGACCGGCGGAGCAGAAGGCGAGTCCGCAGGCACGGGTGGTAGGGACCCGGTCCCTCCCGGTGACGTCGAACCCGCCGTCCCGCCGTACGAAGGGCGCACGACCTCGACCACAGAAGGCCGTCCGGAGCACGACGAACATGTCGACACTTCGCGGCCTTTGGCACCGGACCCGGAGGAGACTCCCGGTGGCGCCACCGCATCGCCGGCCGACGAGCAACCGGCCGATCAGGCACCGCAGACGGAGGAATCCGCTCCGGGCACGGGCCCGGCGCATCAGAGCGGTGTGACCGGAGCCGAGGATCAGCAATAGGCCGACTCGCCGATCGGCGAGTGCCCGCACTCCGATCGGACGGTCTGCGGTCGTCGCTGTGCCGGACCGTTCAGGCGGTCCGCTGGACGCGGCTGCCCAGGACACACCCACTCCGCTTCGGGAAGCGGATCACGAAAACGGCGCCGTTCCGCACGAGGGCGTGCGAAGCGGCGCCGGATCGGGTGTCAGGACATCACGCCGAGCGGTTCGCTCCCGGACCAGTCGTGACCCCAGTAGCTGTCGGCGGTGATCTCCTCGGCGGTGTAGAACCGCTCGTCGACGCGCATCCCGTCGGTGCCGAACTCGATGTCCCAGCCGCCGGGGGCCCGCACGTAGAACGAGACCATCTTGTCGTTGGTGTGCCGGCCCAGCGTCGACGACACCGAGTAGCCGTCGCGCATCACCCGGTCGAGGGCCTGGCCGACCGCGTCGAGGGTGTCCACCTCCACCATGATGTGGATGAGACCGGGATCCTTGCCGGCGGGTACGGGCATGAGCGCGAGGCTGTGGTGCCGTTCGTTCACGCCGAGGAACCGGATGCGCATCGGACCGAACTCCGGCGGCGCCGGCAGCCGGAACGCGCCGCGCGGCAGGAACCCGAGCACCTCGGTGTAGAACTCGAACGTCGCGTCCGGTGCCGTGACGGGAAGCACCACGTGACCGAGACCCTGTGCACCGGTGACGAATCGGGCACCGTGCGGGGTGACGACCGGGCTGTGGTCGAGCACCGCGCCGTGGAACACCTCGACGGACACACCCGACGGATCCTGGAACGCGATGACCTCCTCGACGCTGCGCGCGTCGGCCTCCTCCACCGACAGCGGTTTCACCGCGATACCGGCGGCCTCGACGGCGCTCTGCACCCGAAGCAACGCCGCGTGATCGCGGACCTCCCAGCCGATGTCGACGATCCGATCGGTCTCGCCCGGCACCACGACGAGCCGCGCCCGGCGCTCGTCGGTGCGCAGATACAGCGCCTCCGGGTCGGGGCCGCTGCCCTCGGCGAAACCCAGGACGTCGAAGGCGAACGTGCGCCAGCGGTCCATGTCGTTCGTCTGGATCTTGACGTAACCCAGCGCTCTGATGTCGCTCATGCTCTCTCCGAATGCTTCTCGTGTGGTCAGATCATCGCCCGCAGCGGGCCCTCGGGCTCGACCCCGAGACGGCTCAGCGACGCGGCGTGGAACACGGTGCCGGGCACGTGGATCGCGTGGTGCAGACCGGCGTGCGCGTCGCGCCAGAACCGCTGCATCGGCTTGTCCATACGCAACGCGTTGCCGCCGCACCGCGGGTAGATGCGGTCGATCGCGTTCACGGCCCGCCATGCCGCCTGTACCTGCGTCTGCCGTCCCGCGGCACGCTGCTCGAACGTCGGGGTCTTCCCCGAGTCGACGAGATCCCACATGCGATCGACGTTGGCCAGCAAGGTGTCCCGAGCGGCACGCAGGTCGGCGACGGCCTCGCCGATCGCGAACAGTGTGTACGGGTCGTCCTTGATGGCCGTGCCCTGCGGATTGATCCGGGCAGACTGGTATTCGTCGGCGTGCAGCACCAGGCCCTCGCAGATGCCGATGGTGGCGGACGTGATGCCGAGCGGGAACATGTTCGACCACGGCATCAGGTACAGCGTCTCGGTGCGGCCGTAGTTGCGGGCCGCGGTGCCGTCGATGACCTCGTCGCAGTCCATCACCCGGTAGTCGGGGACGAACGCGTCCTGCACCACCACGTCCTTCGAGCCGGTTCCGCGCAGGCCCACCACGTCCCACGAGTCCTCGACGATCTCGTAGTCGCTGCGGGGGATGATCACGTGCAGCATGCGGGGCGGCATCTCCACGCTGCCGTCCGCGTTGCACGCCATCGCGCCGAGGAAAGCCCAGTCGCAGTGGTCGGTGCCGGAGGAGAACTGCCAGCGGCCGGAGAACTTGTAACCTCCCTCGACCGGGATGCACATGCCGGCCGGCATGTACGGCGAGGCCATCCACGTGTCCTGGTCCTCGCCCCAAACCTCCTGCTGCACCCGGGGATCCGCGAACGCCAGCTGCCACGGATGCACACCGACGATGCCGTGGATCCATCCCGCGGACGGATTGAGCGCCGCGGTGCGCATGACGGTCTCGGCGAACTCGCGGGGGTGGGATTCGAATCCGCCGTGCTCCTTCGGTTGCAGCATGCGGATCGAGCCGGCCTCCTTCATCCGCTTCGCGGTCTCGTCGGCCAGACGCCCGATACGGTCGGCTTCGATGCCCTCGGTGAACAGCTCGTCCGCCATCGCGTCGATCTGCTTAAGTACTTCGTAACTCATGGTCGTATTCCTCGGGTTCGGGTATCGGGGCCGGTCGTTCAGGCGACCGGCTCGTTGAGGGAATCGGATCGGGCAGAGATGTTTTCGGCCATCTCCTTCTCCCAGTGAGCGGCCGACCTGGTGGTGTCGATGACGAATTCGAACCGGTTGGTCATGTCCTCGGTGACATCGGCGACGTCGACGTAGAACTGCTGGTACCAGCGGCGCAGCTGGTAGACCGGGCCGTCCTCGTCGCACAGCAGCGGGTTGTCGATCTTGGCCTTGTTCTTCCAGATCTCGACGTCCTGCTCGAACGTCTTCTCCGTGCCGCTGCCGAAGTACGCGGCCATGCCGTTCGCCTCCTCGGCGGACATGCCGGGCAGTCGCTTGACCATGACGCCGTACTGCAGCACGAACGAGTTCGGGGTGACCGGGTAGTGGCAGTTGATCAGCACCGTCTCGACGGTGCCTGCCTCGGTCTCGCTCCACAGCTTGTCGATCATGTAGGACGGGCCGTAGTACGACGCCTCCGACCGCGACACATTGTCGGCAGCACCGAAGTCGAGGTCGAGCTCGACGTCCTGGCGCTGCGTGAACGACATGTTCTGCGTGGCGATGTGGCCTTCGAAGATGTTCTCGAACGAGCGCGGCACACTCAGGTGGACGTAGAAGAAGTGCGCCATGTCCACGACGTTGTCGATGATCTCGCGGCAGTGCGAGCCCTCGATGAGCACCGAGTTCCACGACCAGTCCGACCATTCGTCGGTGCCGGCGCCCTCGATCTCGGGGATGGTGACGTGCTCCGGCGGCGGGTTGCCCTCGGGGTCGTTCCACACGAACAGCTGCTGGTTGCGCTCGAGCGTGATCCACGCGCGGGTCTTGGCGAGCGGCGGGACGCGGCGCGCGTACGGAATCCCGGTACAGCGGCCGTTGCCGCCCCAGCGCCAGTCGTGGAACGGGCACGCGACGGAATCGCCCTTGATCTCGCCCTGTGCGAGATTGCCGCCCATGTGCCGGCAGTAGGCATCGAGGACCTTCAGTTCGCCCGCGCTGTCGGCGAACACTACGAGGCTGGTACCGAACGCGTCGACCTGGTGCGGCTTGCCGTCGCGGTAGGTGCGGGCCAGGCCGAGGCAGTGCCAGCCGCGCGCGTAGCGGTCGGGTGCGGCGTCGGCCTCGATGGAGCGGATCTCGTCGTCGGGGGTGGTGCTGGTCTGCGTCATGGTGACCTCCGGACCGGATGGGAGTGATGCCGGTCATGGTGGGTGACCGCGGCAACGGCGAAACAGGGATCGTCCCGCCACGCGGAACACTTTCTGCCTGGCCGGTCTCGTGTCCCGCCACGCGGGAGGTCGCCTTCACCGGAGGTGGAGCGCCGTGTCATCGTCCGCTTGCGCAGCACTTCCGCACCCACATCCTCGAGTTCCCCGGTTTCGGGGTCGGCGACGACTTCGGCGCCCCCATGGTCACCGCGGTCGACGCCGTCCCGTTGTTCCTCGACGGGTTCGGCATCGAGCGCACGTCCATCGTCGGTAACTCCGACGAACTCGTCGAGGAACGGTGGCGGCAGACCACCGAGCCGGCGACGCCGGAGAGCGCCCGCGCATGTTCAGCCGAGCCACATTCGTGCCCACCACGAAAACGGCACGGGGTCACGACAGCACACCGCGCCGGCCTTCCTCACCCGCGACGAACAGGACTCCCGGTAACCGGGAGGTGTCGCGGCACTGCGGGCGGCCGTGAAGCCGTTCGGGGGCCGGAGATTCGAATCTCCGGCCCCCGAACGGGTTCGGGTCATTGCGCGGGTACCGACCCGGCCAGAACACACCGGGTACCGGTGAAGATGGTGGGCATGCACTTGTTGCAGTGGATGCAGAGTGATCGATGCTCCGGTTCGGCGGCGATCCGATTGACCAGGTCCGGTTCGCGGAGCAACGCCCGTGCCATCGCGACGAACTCGAAGCCTTCGGCCATGGCCGTGTCCATTCCGGCTCGGTCGGTGACCCCGCCGAGCAACACGAGCGGCAGTTTCACGGCAGCGCGGACCTGCCGTGCCTGTTCCAACATGAACAAGTCCCGGTAGGGATAGGACTTGAGGAAGTGTTTGCCGACCAGCTTCATGCCGGTACGAACAGGCTCGCGCATCGCCGCCGCGAATTCGCGCAGGGGAACGTCACCCTTGAACAGGTACATCGAATTCAACAAGGAGCTGCCCACGGTGAGCTCGATGGCATCGAGCGAGCCATCCTCCTCGAGCCACTGCGCCACCTGGACGGCTTCGTCGAGCCAGAACCCGCCCGGAACACCGTCGTCCATGTTCAGCTTCGCCAGGATGGCGATCTTCCCACCGACTGCGTCCCGCACCGTACGGGCGGTCTCCCGCACCAGGCGGGCGCGGTTCGCCAGCGACCCGCCGTACGCGTCGTCTCTCCGGTTGATCTTCGGACTCAGGAACGAGCTTGCGAAATAGTTGTGGCCGAAGTGGATTTCGACCGCATCGAAGCCGGATTCGACGGCGAGGCGCGCGGCATTCCCGTGGGCCAGACGGATCCGTTCGATGTCGCCGAGTGTCGCCGCGTGGACGGTGCGCATCCCGAGCGGATTGAACTGTCTCGACGGCCCGAGCGCGGGCAGTCCGTTGCTGGCCTCGTTGGCCACGGGACCGGCGTGGCCGATCTGGGCCGAGGCAGCGGCGCCCTCGGCATGGATCGCATCGGTCAGGCGCCGCAGTCCGGGCACCGCATCCGGACGCATCCAGATCTGGTTCGCCTCCGTTCGGCCTTCCGGTGCCACGGCGCAGTACGCAACCGTGGTCATACCGACGCCGCCCGCTGCGGGTCGGCGGTGGTACTCGATGAGATCGTCGGAGACGAGCGCACCGGGCGTGGCGGCTTCGAACGTGGCTGCCTTGATGATGCGATTGCGCAGCGTGATCGGACCCAACGTCGCGGGGGCGAGCACGTCGGGGATGTCACGGGTGGTCATGGGGGACTCCTGGTCGAGCGGTCGGCGGCGGGACAACTGCGCTGGCTCGTTGCAGATTCAGCGCTGAACCATGTCGGTCGGCGCCCAGAAGGCGCGCATGCTGGTGATCCGACCGCGATCGTCGAATGTCATCACGTCGATCGGCTCGATTTCGTACGTCCGGTCGCCGGCCTTCGTGGTGACGCGGAAATGGAACGCGGCATTCGGTCCGCTGATCCGGAGTGTGATGAGTTCGGTTGTGTTCTCGGTGGCCTCGATGCCCTTGTAGAAGTCGGTGATCGCTGCACGTCCGACGCGCGCCTCGCTGCCGACCGGGTCCTCGAGGACGGCGTCATCGGCGTACAGCGCGGCGACCTCGGCGGCGCGGCCGGAAGTCACCGCTGCGAGATAGGCATTCACGGTCGCACGAATGCGCTCCGTCAGGTCGGCTGCCTCGGAAGTTGTCATGATTGCTCCTGTGACGTCACGAGGATGGGGTGGATTTGCCGACGCTATCCGGGGCGGACCTGAATGAACGGTCCCCTTCCCACGCAGCGGGAGATTGCGGACCGACGTCGTCCATCGTCGTTGTTACGCTTTCGTGGTGTCCGATACCGATGCCGAGCGATATCCCGCACTACCTGCGACGAGCTGGGCCGTGCTCGGGATGCTCTCGTTCGGGGAGGAACTGACCGGCAATGATCTGAAGAAGTGGGCGGATTGGAGTATCGGCTTCTACTACTGGAGCCCTTCGGTCAGTCAGGTCTATGCGGAACTCAAGAAGCTCGAGACGCTCGGATTCGTGCAATCCCGTGTGGTGAGCGAACCCGGAACCCGGGGCCGGCGTGTCTACGCGATCACCGAGGCCGGCATCGGAGCGGTGCGGACGTGGTCGCGTGAGGCGCCGGTGGAGATTCCCGTGCTCAAGCACGGCGTCATGCTGCGGATGTACATGGGACATCTGAACGATCCGGAGCAGCTGAAGGCCATCGTGCGCGACCATATCGTGAATCTCGAAGACAAGTTGCGCCGGGCCGGTGAGCACGCGGATCACTCCGATCGTGAACCGGGCTGGGCATTCTCGCAGATGAGCCTGCGGTGGGCGGAGCGCTACTTCCGGGCCGAGATCGATCTGTCCCGACAGCTCCTCGACGACATCGACGCCGCGGCAGCCCGTTTCGCTAGCAGCGACGTCGACGGGTTCGGGATACCTCGCCCGCGGACTCCCGGTAGTTGGAGAGGCATGTCGGACGGCCCCGCCGCGGTCGAGCGCGGCGAGGCCGTCTCCGACGAAGAATAGACGCGGTCAGGCGTACTGCGGTTGGCGCGTATCGGCAGCCGGATGTAGGTGTCGGCGACGCTGAAGCGTCGGAGTGACGTGATTCCGGTCGAGTGTGCGCCAGACGGCGGTGGCCGTCATCCGGACGGGGGACGTCAGCCGATGGTCGAAGCGCAGATGAGGCAACGGGCCACACACCGACACCGCGGCGACCGCGGAGCCGATCGGGCCGATCGGAACCGCGATGCACCCGAATCCCGCCAGGGATTCCCCTTTCTCGAAGGCGACCCCGTTCTCGCGAATGTCGTCGTAGTCGTGACCGGGGGTGCCTGCGTAGGCAAGTAGTGCCTTGCCGAGCGCTGTGCTGTGCGCCGGTCGTCGACCGCCGATCCGCGTGGGAACGGCGGACATCAGCCGTCCACCGAGCTTTTCGATGTAGACGACGTCGTCGCCGTCGAGGACTGCGAGGTGTACGACGAAACCGGTGAGGCGTTGCAGTTCCTGGAGATGGGGTAAGGCGATGGCGTGCAGCCGGTCCTGGTGGACGGCCAGCGAGCCGAGTTCCATCAACCGCAATCCCAGGGTGTAGTCGCGCCCCTCGCGGTGGAGCCATCGCATCGAAACCAGCCGCTCGAGCATGCGATGGGCCGACGAGCGGGGCAGGCCCGTTCGATGCACGATCTGGGTGAGTGTGAGACGACCGGCGCCGTCGAACGCGTCGAGCAAGAGGCCGACGCGGTCGAGTACTGCGCTGGGGGTCGTGTGGTCGGCTCCGACCTGGATCGCCATGGATACTCCTACAGCCGAGGCGCTGCTGATGCTTCTACGTGGGTATTTCGATTAGGAATAGTGCCACACGAAATCGGTGTTGTGAAGCAGGTCACTGATCTGGGCCGGGTGGAGTATCCGACGGCGGCCGCCACCTCTAGTCGCTCGGGGCACCGTCGCTTCCCGGATCGAGGACGGCGCCATCGAGTGCGCAGAACGTGTGACACACACGGTCGCGTACCACGACCTCCGTGCACTCGGGGTCGAACCAGCGGTCCACCACGCCCCAATGGATCGGATGGTCGAGATACTGGCCCATGAGAGAGGCGTGGTCGGAGAACTCCTGCTCCCATACATGGGTCCAGGCGGTGGGACCCACCGAATCCTCCACACGGCTGAGGCGCCACGAGACTATCGACTCGATGTACCCGGGCATCTTCAGCAGGTCGCGCTCGAATCGCTCGATGGTCGCTTCCGGTGTGCCGGGAGCGACGCGCAGCAGTAGCACGCGGTAGACGGTCCGAGATGCGTCCGGACGCGACTCGGCCCGACCCGGGTGGTACTGCACGCCGTCCAGTCGAGCGACGACGGGAGAGCCGAGGGTCGCGTCCAGGGTCTCGATCGCACCGGCCGCCTCGTCCGCCGACGCAAACCGGAGATGAACGAGCAGATCTCCGCCGTTGATCACACCCGGCAGGGTCGGGGACACGAGCCGGCGCCGTGCCCCGAGTTCCTTCACTGCGAGCCGGACGTTCTCGGTGTACTCGGCGCGATCCGAGAGATCGGCGGTGGCGTCGAAGTGGACGACGCGGGTCACGTTATACATCGTTCAATCCCTCGACGTCGTCGGCGTGGGCAGCCATGGTCCGGGAGCGCTCCACGATCAGTTCGTCCATGCCCGACCACCACTCGCCGAGGCCGGGGTCGCGGCGGCTCTGACGGGTCATCTCCCACCACGAGTGGACACCATCGACGGTCCAGGTGATGGTGACGGTATTGGAATCGTCGTCGAACCACACCGGGGGGCTGACGAGAATCCGGTCGAGTGTCATTCCCCGTCGGCGGCCGCCCGGAACGTACTCTGCGACATACGCCTCCACGAATCGTCGCGCACATCCAGGTTTGGTGACCACTCGGTCGATCACGTATATCGTCTCGTCTGCCATACCGCGGACCCTACGGCCGTCGAAAGCGCCGGGGAGGACCTTCTCCCACTTCGCGGGAGAAGTTCCGTAGGCGGAAGGCGGGGCACGCACCGAATTCCCGTGCGTGCCCCGCCTTCCGTGCGGAAGTCGCGTCTCCTTGTGACTTCTCCTGCTGTGCAACGTATTTCATCGAATATCGAGATCCTCGACCGTACGATCGTCACGGTTCGGGGGCGCGGGGAGGTGCATCAAGCGGAAGTGGCCGAGGCCTCGGCGTTTTCGGGTGCAGTTTCCTCGGCACCACCGGTCTGATTCGGCCGAGCGATGAACAAGCAGACGACGGCCACGACCAGCGAGCACGCGATGAACCACCCCACGGCCAGATCGAACGACGACAGGGCGGGCGCGGTCGTTCCCGGTACGGTCCACAGGGAGAGCATGACCGACACGATGGCCACCCCCACGGCGGAGAACGCTTGCCGCGCAGTGGACAACACGCCTGTTGTGACGCTCGTGACCTGCTCGGGGACGGATTCGATGACGATCTTCGGGTACCCGGTGTAGGCGAATGCCGTTGCGACGGCGGCGACGGCGAAAACTCCCATCATCACCGGCAACGACTTGTGGCCGAAGTAGATCATCAGGTTGGCGACGGCGAACAGGACGGCGCCGATGAGGAAGGCGGTCCTACCGCCCCATCGACCGGCGACCACCCCCGCTATCGGGGAGGCACCGAATCCCACAATCGCGCCGATGCCGGCCACGAGTCCCGTCACGGTTGCCGACATGCCGAGTCCGACGGGCAGCGATGTCGGAGACTGCAGGATCATCGGCGTGACGATCTGCACCGCCCCGATGGGACCGAGAGCCAGCACCGAGAGTCCGAGCAGGTTCAGCGACATCTGCTTGTTCGTCAGCACCCGCAGATCGACGAGGGGTTCGCGCCGGCGCATCTCCCAGACGGTCCACACTGCGAGAACACCGATGCCGATGACGATGAGTCCGACGACCCCGACACTGGTCCAGCCCCACTTCGGTCCTTGCGTGATGCCGAAAAGGAGAGCGGTGAGACCCGGCGTCAGCAGAGCAGCGCCGATGTAGTCGAAGCGCGGTAGCTCGGCAGGAGTGTGGGAGCCCGGAAGCGCGAACGCAGCGACGATGGAGGCCACAACGGCGAGAACCGCCGCGAAGACGAAGATCATGTGCCAATCCGCCACGTCGAGCAGCAGCCCTGCGATCAGCGAACCCCCCGATCCCGCGAGAAGCGCGGCACCGCTGATGAATCCGACCGCGAGAGAGACCTTGCCGGCCGGCAGCGCTTCACGGGCGATGCCGTAGCAGAGCGGAAGAATCGCGCCGGCGGCACCCTGCACACCGCGGCCGACGATGATCGCCCCCATCGAGTCGCCGAAGACGCTGATCACCGAACCGAGGGTGGACACCAGCATCGCGAGGATGAGGACCTTCTTCCGCCCGTACATGTCTCCGAGCCGGCCACCGACAAGAGCGGTCGTTGCCGCCACGAGCATGTAGGCGGTCACGGCCCACCCGGTCGTGGATGCAGGCGCCTCGAAGATCTCGCTGAACCGTGGCAGTGCGATGAAGATCATGCCGGCCTCGAAGGCACTCAAGCATTCCGCGAGGACGAGCGCGGTGATGATCAGGGCCGTCGATCTCGATACCGCGGAACCGTCGATCGGACCGGTCGACGACCGGAGTGAGGGATCGGACATCGATTGTTCTCCTGGGACGAGGTGAATACGGCTTCGCTGCCCGACGCGGCGGAGCCGTTGTGATCGGTCACGCACAACGTTGTGCGAAGCATGGGTCGGGGCGAGTGTCTGCGGTCGTTGCCTCGATCGCTGCCCGTTTGGACCACTCAGTGGGAGGAATGCTCCCCTCGGGTGCCGGGGCGGTGAGAACGTGCGGCCGCAGTGTCCGCGAGACCCGAGGAGATTCAGATGCTTGCCGAAACGGTTCGTCCCGTCCTCGAATCCGAGATCGCAGATTGGGATCTCGAGGCCGATGTCGTCGTCGCAGGATACGGAATCGCAGGTGCCGCAGCCGCGATCGAGGCCGCCCGTACGGGCGCCGAGGTGCTCGTGCTCGAACGGTCGGGAGGCTGGGGCGGTGCCGCCTCGATGGCAGGTGGATTCATCTATCTCGGTGGTGGGACACCGCTCCAGAAGGCGTGCGGGTTCGACGACACGGTCGAGAACATGAAGGCGTTCATGAAGGCCGCACTCGGCCCGGCCACCGATGACGAGAAGATCGATGCCTACTGCGAAGGCAGCGTCGAACACTACAACTGGCTGGTCGACGCGGGCGTACCGTTCAAGGAGGAGTTCTGGGGCGAGCCCGGATGGGAGCCGCCGCACGACGAAGGGCTGATGTACTCCGGAGGCGAGAACGCGGCACCGTTCAAGGACCTGATTCCTCCGGCACCGCGCGGGCATCTTCCCCGGATGGACAACAAGAAGACCGGGGAACGTGGCGGTGGGTACATGCTGATGAAGCCGCTGGTCGAGACGGCCGAGAAGCTCGGTGTGAAAGCCGAATACGACGTCCGGGTCCAGACCGTGGTCGTGAACCAGGGTGGGGCGGTCACAGGTGTGGTCGCACGACGGTACGGCCGGACGCTCACCGTTCGTGCCCGTCGCGGCGTCGTCCTGGCCATGGGTAGTTTCGCCTTCGACGAGGCGATGGTGCGCGATCACGCACCCGTCCTCGTGGGGCGGCCGGGCGCTGCGATCGAGGCCCACGACGGTCGGGCCATCCGGATCGGGCAGGCATTGGGCGCCGCCACGGCACACATGGACGCTGCGGAGGTTGCTGTTCACGCCGCACCGCAGTTGATGGTCCGGGGGATCCTCGTCAACGCACACGGGCAGAGATTCATCGCCGAGGACACCTACCCGGGCAGGATCGGGCAGGCGATGCTGTTCCGTCAGAACAACGAGGCCTTCCTGATCATCGATCAGCAGGCGTACGACGAGGTGATGGGGCCGGACGCTGCAGGTACGGCGAGGCGGCCGGAACCGACCTGGGTATGCGAATCCGCCGAGGAGCTCGAGGCGGAAATGGGACTGCCGGTTGGGGCTCTGACCTCGACAGTGAACGTCTACAACGCCCATGCGGCGGACGGGGCCGATCCGTTGTTCTTCAAGGATGCGAAGTGGGTGCGGCCCATCCGAACGCCGATTGCCGCATTCGATCTGCGTGGAATGACGGCTGGATTCCCCCTGGGAGGCTTGAAGACCAGTGTCGACTCGGAAGTGCTCCATGTTTCGGGGGAGCCCATTCCCGGCCTCTTCGCCGCCGGACGATGCACCGCCGGCGTATGTGCCGGTGGTTATGCCAGTGGCGCCAGCCTGGGTGACGGTAGTTTCTTCGGGCGTCGCGCCGGTATGAGCGCTGCACGTAGATAGGAGAGTCGACCCAACGCGACTCCACCGAATCGCGGAGTTCTGCAACGTACGTCGTTGTGAGGCTCCGCGATTCGGTGCTGTCCACGGCAGTGGAATTCGCACACTCCCGGTGACGACCGCGGTCACCGCGAAATTCTGTATACGACACCATCTTTCGCGGTGTACTGGGTCGACGTGATCTTGATGTGGCCCTCCGGGTTGTCCACGAATGTCGCGGTGTGCGTGTGCCTCTCGGCTATCGGTGAAGATCTCGGTCGCCTCTGATCGAATATCCCGTTCAATGGGAGAGCCCCCTCCGCTGGGGAGCTTCGTGTTCACATAATTCAGCGCCCGGATGCGACGTGATGTACCTCACTTTCAGCGCTCGATATGCCTGGTACCACTGTCGCCTCCAAAAGTCGTCCTCGGTGAAGGAGTCACGTTATGAACCCACGCGGTCGGAATCGACGGTTGCGGACCGTTGCCGGTGCGAGCGCTCTACTGCTTGCCGGAATGCTGGGCACTGCTGCATGTGCCGGCGACGAATCGGAAGGAGGGAGCGCAGCGGCCGGTTCGACGTCCGCGCTGCCGAGCAATCCGGCGACCGGCGAGCCGGTGAAGATCGGGTTCGTCTCCACCGAAGGTGGTGCGGCGGTGTCGCTGCCGGAGATGCGCGAAGGTGCGGAGGCCGCGGTCGAATATCTCAACAACAACGGCGGTGGGCTCGCGGGTCGTCCGATCGAGCTCGTGGTGTGCAAGCAACAGGAAGAGCCGACGTCGGCGACGGCCTGCGCGAACCAATTCGTCGAGCAGAAGGTTGCCGCGGTCCTTTCTCCCGGAACCTCCCAGGGGCCGGCGATCGTTCCGATCGTCATCGGCGCGGGGATCCCGTACGTGACTCTCAACGGCGTTTCGGCCGTGGAACTGATGTCGCCGGAGGTCGCGGCGCTCTCTGCAGGTCTGCCCGGGACGTTGACGGCGGCGGCGACCGCGGCGCAGCAGGAGGGCATGTCGAAGTTCACGATGTTCGCCAGTGACGGTGGTGGCATCGCAGGCATGATCGACCAGATGGGCAAGCCGATCTTCCAGGGGTTCGGGGTCGAACTCGAGGTGGTACCGGTGCCGCTCGGTACACCGGATCCCACGCCTGTCGTTGCGGCCGGGCTGACGAGCAACCCCGACGGCGTGAGCTTCATCGGCGATGCAGCCACCTGTACCTCGGTGCTCAAGGCAGTTCAGACGACCGCGCCGACGGTGAAGAAGGTGCTGATCCCGACCTGTCTCGACGAAAATGTCGTCAAGGCGATCGGCATCGACACGATCGAAGGCAACATCGGCATCACCGCCACGGATGCGCTGTCCGACCGGCCCGATACGGTGCTGTTCCGGTCGATCTTCGCCGAGTACGCCCCCGACCTGTCGCCGAACGGTTACGGCTCGACCGGCTACCAGACGGTGATGGCCCTCGCCGGCGCGGCATCCGGCATCTCGGGTGAGGTGAACGCCGCGTCGATCCAGGAGGCACTGCGTACCGCTGCGAACGTCGAGATGCCTGCCGGTGGCGGAATCACCTTCACGTGCAACGGAACAGCCTTCCCGATGATGCCGTCGATCTGCTCCGGACAGATGCTGATCGGTGAGATCAACGATCAGGGCATCCCGGTGAACCTCACGGTCACCGGCTGACGGATCCGTATCCCCAGAAGGAAATTTCATGACCGACCATCTCGCCTATCTCGTGCTGGGTCTCGGCAACGGAGCCGTGTACGCCTCAATCGGACTGGCACTCGTGATGACGTTCAAGAGTTCCGGCGTCGTCAACTTCGCCACCGGAGCCGTGGCCCTCTACACCGCCTATACGTACGCGCTGCTGCGCACGGGTGAGCTGATGGTCCCGATCCCGGGGCTACCCCGAACGATCGACCTCGGTCGACCGCTCGGGGTGGCACCGGCCATGGCCGTGTCGTTGGCAGTCGCGGCTCTGCTGGGGGTTCTGTTCTACGCATTGATCTTCCGGCCGATGCGCACGGCACCGGTGATCGCCAAAGCGGTGGCATCCATCGGACTGATGATCGTGCTCCAGGCTGTGATCGCGCTTCGGGTGGGCACCGAGATCGTCGCCGTCGAACCGATATTCGCGCTCGACAGCATCTCGATCGGTTCTCGTCAAGCGCCGACGGACCGGATCTGGCTTGCCGTCGCAGTCGTCACGATCGCGGTTCTGGCTGCGCTGGTGTTCCGCTTCACCCGCTTCGGAATCGCGACGGAGGCGGCGGCCGAGTCGGAGAAGGGTGCCTACCTGACGGGGCTGTCGCCGGATCGGATCGCGTTCAGCAACTGGGCGCTGTCGTCGGTCGTCGCCGGCCTCGGCGGAATTCTCATAGCTCCGATCGTTGCACTGAATCCCGTTGCCTACTCGATGTTCATCGTTCCCGCACTCGCAGCGACGCTCGTCGGAAACTTCAGCTCGATCTGGCTGACCGTCGCAGCGGGTATCGCGATCGGCTCGTTGCAGGCGGAAATGACGAACCTGCAGGTCACCTTCGACTGGTTTCCGCATGCGGGTATGGCCGAGGCCATCCCGCTGCTGTTGATTCTCGTGTTCCTGGTCGTCAAGGGGCGGCCCCTACCCGACCGCGGCAGCGTCGTCCGGCAGCGACTCGGCCACGCCCCGCGCCCCGATCGGATTCTCGCGCCGGCGATTCCGGCCGTCGCGGTCGCTGTGGTCGCGATGTTGGCCACCGGCGGCAGCTATCGCGCCGCGATCGTCAGCAGCATCATCTTCGCGGTGATCGCTCTGTCCCAGGTCGTCGTCACCGGGTACACGGGGCAGGTTTCCCTGGCGCAATTGACACTCGCGGGCGTCGGCGCCTACTCGATCAGCGTTCTGAACACCCACCTCGGAATACCGTTCCCGTTCGCACCGCTGATCGGCGCACTGTTCGCGACGGTCATCGGCATTGTGATCGGTCTGCCGGCCCTGCGGGTGCGGGGACTGCCGCTGACCGTCGTCACCCTGGCGCTGGCAGTGTTCCTCGAAGCATTCTGGTTCCGGAACCCGCAACTCAACGGCGGTGTCGCGGGTGCTCCGGTCGACACCCCCCGAGTGTTCGGGTTCGATCTCGGGATCGGTGCGGGAGAGGACTATCCGCGTCTCGCATTCGGTCTGATGTGCCTGGCCGTGCTCGTTGCGGCCGCCCTCGGCGTCGCGTGGGTTCGGCGCAGCAGGCTCGGGACCGACATGCTGGCAGTCCGGGCGAACGAGCGTTCCGCGGCGGCGTCGGGGATCAACGTTCCGCGCACCAAACTGGCGGCCTTCGCGATCGGTGCGTTCCTGGCCGGACTCGCCGGTTCCCTCATGGCGTACCAGCAGACATTGGCGACGCCGGAACCGTTCACCGTCTTCCTCGGAATCACCTTGTTCGCCGTCATGTACATCGCGGGGATCACCTCCGTCACCGGTGCAGTCCTCGCCGGACTCATCGCACCGGGTGGCGTTCTGTACCTCTTCGTCGACCGGTTCCTGCACCTCGGCGAGTACTACGCGGTGATCAGTGGCATCCTGCTCATCGTCACGATCATGTTCAATCCGGACGGGATCGCAGGCAAATTGCCACGGATCCCGCTGCCCAGCCTGAAGAAGTCGTCCTCGGGCCCGGTTCCCGTAGAGGGAACGGCCACCGCAGCGGTGCGGTCGTCCTCGCCCGTCGTGGGCGAACCGATTCTGTCGGTACAGGGTCTGAGCGTGCACTACGGGGCGGTGCAAGCAGCATCGGATGTGACCTTCGACGTTCGTGCAGGAGAAATCGTCGGTCTCATAGGTCCGAACGGCGCGGGGAAGACCACCGTTGTCGACGCGATCACCGGTTTCGCGCCTGCGAGCGGCACGGTCGTCCTGGACGGCACGGACATCGGGGGCCTGCGGCCGCATCGGCGCAGCAGGCTGGGACTCGGCCGCAGTTTCCAGGACGTGGAACTGTACGACGACCTGTCCGTCGCCGAGAACGTGACGGTGGGCGCGGCCAGATCGGGATCCGAGCACGATACAGCGGACCGAGTACGGGCAGTCCTGGACACGGTCGGACTCGGAGACGTCGCAGACGCCGAGGTATCGACCCTCTCTCAGGGACAGCGTCAGCTCGTCTCGGTCGCGCGTGTCCTCGTCTCGTCGCCGAAGGTCGCGTTGCTCGACGAACCGGCAGCGGGACTCGACGGCGCCGAGAGCCGTCGGCTCGGTGAACGGCTTGTCGATGCCCGCAATGCCGGAACGTCGATCCTGCTCGTCGAACACGACATGGAACTGGTGCTCACCATCTGTGATCGCGTCGTCGTCCTCGACCTGGGGAGGGTCGTGGCATGTGGTCCCCCCGACGAGGTCCGGTCCGACGAGCGCGTGATCAGCGCATACCTCGGCGCCCCTGCCCGCGACGTGGATCCCGCTCTCGAAGCTGTCCCCGAGCTCGCTGCCGCACGCATCGACGAAACACAGGAGGCGAACTCGTGAACGGATTGACGATCAGGAATCTGTCGACCGGTTACGTTCCCGGCCGTCCCTGCGTCCGGGACGTGAACTTGGAGGTGGACCGTGGGCAGATCCTGAGCTTGCTCGGCCCGAACGGCGCAGGCAAGACCACGCTGCTGCTGTCCCTGGCCGGTCTGCTGCCCCGATTCGATGGCGAGGTCGTCGTCGACGACCTGACCGTCGGCGGCGGTCGCCCGCGCGAGGCGGTGCTGTCGGGGCTGGTTCTGGTGTCCGACGACCGTGCGCTGTTCCGGGAATTGAGCACGACCGACAACCTGCGTCTGGCGGTACGGGATCGGCGACGTCGACGCCGAGCGCTCGACGAGGTACTCGAGTACTTCCCGGCCCTGGAGAAGCGGCTCGGAGTCGCTGCCGGCCGACTGTCGGGTGGCGAGCAGCAGATGCTCGCGATCGGACGCGCGATCCTGCAGCGTCCGAAGGTACTGCTCATCGACGAGTTGAGCATGGGGTTGGCGCCTGTCGTCGTCGACGAAATCCTGGCGGTGCTTCGCAGGCTGGCCACCGAGGAGGGAATGTCGGTGGTACTCGTCGAGCAGCACGTCCACCTTGCTCTCGGCGTCGCCGACCGTGCCGCTGTGCTGGTGCACGGCACCGTGGCTCTGACCGATTCGGCGGAGGTGCTCCGAGCCGAACCCGACCGGATCGAACGTGCCTATCTCGGGTCGTCGTCCCGCCCGCACGCCGGGATCTGAGAAGACCGATCCCTTGGTTGGCCTCGACCCCGAGTCGGTATCGAGGATGGTGACCATTCAGCGGGAGACCCTCGTCCGCCGCACATTTCCAGACCCTATCGTCCGTGATGAAAGTTGATGTGACGCAGTTCACGGCCCGGGCCCGTATTCATCGGGCCGGCGTCACTGCTCGTGGACCCTGCGCCCGCTCGCCCTTACCGGAAGGCCCGACATGACCGACGTAGTTGCCGATACCGCCGCCGCCGTCGCCGCGGCTGGTGCGCGTGTCATCGAACCCCGCAAGATCGCGGACGGCTTCTCATGGCCGGAGTGCCCGCGCTGGCACGACGGCATCCTCTGGTTCTCCGACATGTACACCGCGACCCTGAAAACCGTTGATGCCGAGGGCAACGTGGCGGTGGTCGTGGATGCGACCGGCCGCCGCGCCGGAACCGAGGTGCCGATCGTCCTGGGCGGATTCGGTTGGCTCCCGGACGGCCGGCTGATCGTCACCTCGATGCACGAAAAGCTCGTCCTCGTCCACGGCGGCAACGGACCCGAGGACCTCGAAGTCCTCGCCGATCTGTCCGCCTTCTCGTCGGCAGCGATCAACGACATGGTCGTCGACGCCGAGGGACGCGCATACGTGACGCAGCTCGGATTCAACCTGTTCGCCGGCGAGGAGCCGGTGCCCTCTCCGATCATCGTCGTCGAACCCGACGGCTCCGCGCACACCGCCGATGAAGTCGGACCGCTGCTGTGCGCCAACGGGATCGCAATCAGCTCGGACGGCACGAAGGTCTACACGGCCGAGGTGATGGCACAGAAGCTCACGGTGATCGATCGTGCCGCCGACGGATCGCTCTCGAATCCGCGGCCGTTCGCATCCTGCCCGTTCCTTCCGGACGGTATCGGGCTCGACGAGGAGGGCGGCGTATGGGCGGCGATGCCCGGCAGCGGTTACGTGGCTCGTTTCACCGAGGAGGGGATGACGGACGCCGTTCCCGTGCCGCTCGAGAACGGCGTCGCCTCGGCCTGCCTGCTCGGCGGTCCCGACCGCTCGACCCTCTACATGACCGTCGGTGTCGAGGTTTTCGATTTCGACAAGTCTGCACGCGAGGCGCTGGGCACCATCTGGGTTGCCGACGTTTCGTTCCGCGGCGGCGACACCCGCCCCTGACACCCACCGGCACGACACGATTCGAGGAACATTCATGACAGCACTGGACTTCACCGACCGCGTGGTCGTCGTCACCGGCGCGGGCCGTGGCATCGGCCGGGCACACGCCGAACTGCTCGCGTCACGTGGTGCCGCGGTCGTGGTCGGCGACCTCGGGTCGGCCATCGACGGTTCCGGAGTCGACGGCGACGATCCGGCCCGCGAGGTCGTGGACGCGATCACCGCTGCCGGCGGCAAAGCCGTCGCCTGCTCGGCCGACATCTCGACCGAGGACGGTGCCGTCGAACTCGTGGACACCGCCCTGTCGGCGTTCGGGCAGCTCGACGCCGTGATCAACAATGCAGGCATCGTGCGCACCGCGCCGTTCGACGAGGTTCCGTACGAGGAGTATCAGCGACATCTGGACGTGCACTACTTCGGCGCGCTGCGCGTGTGCCGGGCCGCCTGGCCGCACCTGTTGAAGTCGCCGGCCGGTCGGGTGGTGAACACCATTTCCCAGGCGATGCTGGGTAATCCGGACATGTCGCACTACGGGGGTTCGAAGGGCGCGCTGTTCGGTCTGACCCGAAATCTGGCGCTGGAGGGCCTGAAGTCGGGAGTGAAGGTCAACGCCATCGCCCCGGGTGCGGGCACCCGTATGGCAGAGGCGGCCGCGGACACCCTGTCGCCCGAGGTGATGGAGTACATGCGTACCCAGCTGCTACCCGAGCACGTCGCTCCCGTCGCTGCGTACCTCGTGCACCCGACGTGCACCGTTACCGGTGAGGTCTTCAACGTCGCCGGCGGTATCGTCAACCGCCTCGCCATCCTCAACACCGTCGGGATCCACGATCCCGCTCTGACGATCGAGACCGTCGCCGAGCGGTTCGACGAGATCATGGCGATCACCCCCGATGCCATCCCCCAGATCGTGGCGCCGGCACAGGTTCCGGCGACGTCCTGACCGGAACTTCCACGACATCGGCTCAGCCCCAGGAGAAGCACAGTGAGCTCTACCGAAGCCCCCACGACCACCACCGAGACCGAGGACACGGCCTACCCCTTCGGTCCGGTGAGTGTGAACGAAGCATCACGAAGGTACGCCGCCATCGCCGCCGATCGGCCGATGACCAAGATGACGATGCCGTTCGGCGGTGACGTCTGGGTCATCCACCGAAACGCTGCCGCGCGGCAGATGCTCGGCGATCCCCGCTTCGTGCGCAAACCGTTCCGCACCGGTGAGCGGGTAGTGCCCTATTTCGTCGAGTTCCCCGAGTTCCTCAAGACCACACTGCAGTTCGAGGATCCGCCGCAGCACACGAAGCTGCGCAAACTCGTTCAGAAATCCATTTCGCCGAAACGCGTACGTGCCATGCGGGAATCGGCAGTGGAGTTCGCGAACCACCTGATCGACGAGATGGTCGCCAAGGGTTCCTCGGCGAACCTGGTGCACGACTACGCTGTGGCTCTGCCGATCCAGATGCTGGCCAACCTTCTCGGGGTGCCGCCGGAGGACCGTCCGAAGTTCCAGAAGTGGAGCTCGGCGACCCTCGCGGTGGCGAACATGCCCGAAGAGGAGGTCGTCGCCAACATGACCGAACTCGTCGGTTACATGATGGCCCTGATCGACGAGCGGCGGAAGAATCCCCGGGAGGATCTGCTCAGCGACCTGACGAACGCCCAGCACAAGGACGACACCCTCACCGACGCCGAGATTCTGCCGATCGCCCTGGTGTTGATCATCGGCGGCTTCGACAACACGGCGAACTTCATCTGCTTCGGTGTGCTCTCGTTGCTGAAGAACCCGGAGCAGCTGAAGATCCTGCTCGAGGACGTCGAAGGCGTGGCCCCGACCGCGGTCGAGGAGATCCTGCGGCACGGGCGAATGGCGTTCGGTGACACGGTCACCGGAGGCGGCGGTCTGGTCCCGTTCGTCGCCACCGAGGACGTCGAGATCGACGGGCACGTCATCGCCGCGGGTGAGGCCGTGCTGGTGGACCCGGCGTCGGCGAACCACGACGGGGTCGCGGTCACGGACGGTGAGAAGTTCGACGTGCGACGCGAGGGGAACCCGCACCTGACCCTGAGCTACGGACTCCACCACTGCCTGGGTGCGCCGCTCGCACGGATGGAGATGCAGGTGGCCATCACGGAGCTGTTCAAGCGACTGCCGGGCCTCGCCTTGGCCGGCGAGCCGAAGGTGGACAAGAACCACCTCACCGAGCCGGTCGTCGACGTTCCGGTGACGTGGTAGGGACCTCGACATGCCGAAGGTCTTCTACACCCAACCCGGCGGCTCGGAGCGTGTGATCGACGCAGCTGCAGGTGATTCCGTCATGTCGACGGCTGTCACCAACGGTGTGACGGGCATCGTGGGCCAGTGCGGTGGCACGCTCTCGTGTGCGACCTGTCACGTCTACCTCGCCGAGGACGATCTGAAGTACTTCGATCCTCCGACGGAGGACGAGGACGACATGCTGGACTGCACGGCGAGCGATCGCGAGGACACCTCGCGGTTGTCGTGTCAGCTGATCCTCCGCGAGGGTGTCGACGTCCACGTGACGGTGCCCGATGAGCAGGCGTGACGACAACGGCCGGGGCGCCGGCGATCCGCCACACGGCGTGGCGGTCGTCGGCGCCTCGCACGCGGCGGTGCACCTCGCCGACCGGTTGCGCGCCGGCGGTTACACGGGCCCGCTGACGCTGATCGGCGGCGAGCCTCACCTGCCGTATCAACGGCCACCGTTGTCGAAGGCGTGGCTGAAGGGCGACGGATCGGCCTCCTCGCTGGTGCTCCGGGCCGAGAGTTACTACGCGGACAACGGGATCGAGCTCCTGTCGGGCACCGTTGCGGAGAAGGCGGAGCGGGACGGCGACGGCGTGACCCTGCAATTGCTCCGCGCCGACGGGTCCCGGGAGACACGCAGCTTCGACCGTCTGGTCCTCGCCACCGGCGCCCGCGCGCGCCGGTTGGAGATACCAGGTTCCGACCACCGTGACGTATTGGTCCTCCGCGAGCTCGACGACGCTCAGCGGCTGGCGGAGCGGATCGGCTGTGGACCGGTCGTGGTGATCGGCGGAGGCTTCATCGGCCTCGAGGTCGCGGCGACCCTCCGCGGCCTCGGCGCGGAGGTCACCGTGGTCGAGGCCGGACCCCGCCCGATGGGGCGGGCAGTCGGCTCGGGGACCGCCGAGTTCCTGCTCGCCGCTCACGCGGAGATGGGTGTCGACATCGTCCTCGCTGCGGAACCGACGGAGATCGTCGTCGCCGGCGACCGCATCCGGGGTGTGCGGCTCGCCGACGGTCGTGAAATTCCCGCTGCGACCGTGCTTGTCGGTGTCGGGGCGGAGCCGCGTACCGAGCTGGCGGAACAATTGGGGCTCGAGTGCGACCGCGGTGTCGTCGTCGACGAACAGTGTCTGGCATCGGACGGTCGCACGCTCGCGATCGGTGACTGCACGGTCCAGGTGTCCCGCGACGGTGGCAGGGTGAGGCTCGAATCGGTCGACAACGCGATCGAGCAGGCGAATGCGGCCGCGGCGACGATACTCGGCCACGACGTTCCCGAACGGCCGGCACCGTGGTTCTGGTCCGATCAGGGATCGTGGAAACTCCAGATCGTCGGGCTCGTCGACGAGAACGCCGACGTCGTGATCCGCAGCGACATCGGCAAACCTCAGCGACGCGTCACACTGTATTTCGCGGACGACGCGCTGATCGCCGCGGAATGTGTCAATGCACCAGCAGATTTCGTGGCGGTGCGGTCGGCACTCGCGCGGGGGGTCCGCCCCTCACGGGACGAACTGGCGGACAACGGTGTTGCCCTGAAGAAGCTGCTTGCGGCTC